>AASF01001377.1 GCA_000168735.1 Candidatus Endoriftia persephone str. Hot96_1+Hot96_2
CTTATTCGTCTAAGGAACTGGGTACCGGATAAGTAGGGATACCTGCTCCGAAAACGTCGCCTAAGGGCTGCTTTAGTGCATGCATTCCCTGATGAAAACTACGCAGAGCGACCCATGTGCCGGCTCCAGCGATCAGTACGAGCATAAACCAGAGTACAATGGTTTCGATCGCGAGGAATCCGGTCCGGTTGAAATAGTACGTTAATAATATGGTATCGATCATGACCGGCGTGAACAGGCCGAGCACTGTGACCTTCAACCGCAAGGGTGCGACCATCACCGTGACTCCCCGTGGCGCCAGAAAGCGGCCCAGCAGATCGGTAAGGTAGAAAAACAGCGGAAAGGCGGCGATTAGAAGGAATGGGATGACACCGAATGCCGAAAATACGTACTGTCCTAAGGTGTACTCTGTGCCTTGAAAGACGGCATTGGATAACAAGACAGTAGCGGGCCCAAAACTGCTGTACAGGCCTAGCAACCCCCAGAATATCCAGGGAAACGCCTTCAGTCTCCTAGTATGTGCGGGAACAAGTGTAGGCTGACGATCACCGAGCGCTACGACCGGTTCGATGACCAGGTACTTGAACACGAAAAATGCGATGAGCGTGAAAACGGCGATATAAACCCCGGTAAACCGGATCAGACTCAAGCCCGCTTCCTCTAACTCCCAGAAACCTAAAAAGGTCATGCCAAGTTCACCCGTCGCTGGCGGGATCAACCAGGCCGCAATGAGACCGGCGCGAAAGCGGCGCCGGAATTCATCCTTGGCAAGTTCGGTGGAAACTATCGAATTTTCAACCATAGCTTTGCTCGTTAGCCTCCGGATGCTTGTCTTGATGACCCCCGCTTATCTGATAGCGAAATGGTCTATTAGTGCATCGACCTCCCAGGCGAGCAAGCCAATACCCTGGGACAGTGCCATGATGCTCCACGTATTGCCGAAGACACCCCCCGAAAATCGTTCAGAGGTCGGCATGGTCGGAGAGGGCCTGTTGCTCTCGCCATGTGTTTTATCGTTCATGCTCTCCTCTTGCTCCCGCTCATGAACCACGCGTTCACCTTGTTTGTTCCTCAGATAGCGGGAGCCCTGCCTCAGTCCCTAGCCCGGTACTTATGGGCGATATGCACAAACTCGTCGAAGCTGGTCAGGAAGGCATCGGTGACGTCTGGATCGAACTGGCGACCGCGATCCGCGGCGATGACCTCTCGGGCTTTTTCGAATGGCATGGGCGGCTTGTATACCCGTTTCGAGATAAGGGCGTCGAAGACGTCGGCCAGGGCCATGAGCCGGGCCGAGACGGGAATGGCGTCCCCGGCCAGGCCGTCCGGGTAACCGTTCCCGTCCCAGCGGCTCGTGGTGCCAATGGGCGATCTGCTTGGCCAGGGTGAAAAAATCCACCGGCTGATCGACATCCCTCTCGGCTTGCTCGATGGCCCGCGCGCCAAGCTCCGCGTGCGTCTTCATGACCACCCATTCATCGTCTGTGAGCTTACCTGGTTTGAGCAGGATGCTATCTGGAATACCCACCTTGCCGATGTCGTGCAAAGGCGCTGATCGGCTCAGCAGCGGGATGTAATGATCCGTGATGGTGTCGCTGAAGCGGGGGTGATCCTGAAGCTGTGTCGCCAGGACCTGGACATAGGATTGGGTGCGGAGGATATGGTCGCCGGTCTCCGAGTCACGGGTTTCCGCCAGATGCGCCAGGGCGCGTATGCTCACGTTCTGGATGGCCTGGTTTTCTTCCATACGCCGGGCGACCTCGGCTTCGAGATAGGCGTTCTTATCGTGGAGAAAATCACGGGCCTGCTTCAGTATCAGATGGGCTTTGACTCGGGCCAGCAGGATCGCTGGTCTGATGGGCTTGGTGATGTAATCCACCGCGCCCAGTCTCAGCCCCTTCTCTTCGTCTGCCGCCGTCTCCATGGCAGTGACAAAAATCACCGGTATATCGTGGGTGGCCTGATTTTCTTTTAGTCGTGACAATACAGAGTAGCCATCCATTCCGGACATCAGTACGTCGAGTAGTATCAGGTCAGGGCGTGGGTCCGTAGTGGCTACCTGCAACGCCCGCAACCCGGAGTTGGCGGCTCGCACCCTGTAAGTGGATTCAAGTACCTTGCTCATTGCCGACAGAATTGTTGGATCATCGTCAACAATGAGTAGTGTTGCTTCGCTCATGGGCTTCCCATTTCTTAAGACGGCTGCAAGGGAATTCTAGAGCAACTCTGCTGCACTCACCTTGTTTGCGGTGGTAGTCAGAGTCGTCACCGTGAATAGGGTTGGATTAATCCAGCGGTTCCCCGGCTTGGATGTAGGGTGGCGCCTGGCCGGGTTGTTCCCCCCGCTCCGAGATGATTGCATCCAGAGCGGCAATCAACGCCTGCTGCTCCTCATCCAGCTCCCCATAGAGTGTAGTGAAGCGTGCCTGAATTGCGACAATGCCTTGCCGCAGTGTCTGTCCAATTGCTCGGCGCAGGCTGGCGGCGGCGGAGGGCTTTGTGCGTTGCTGTAGCAGCTGTGGGATCAGCCAGGCGAGCAGCACCAGCAGTGTGGTATGAATGGCGAAATCGAGACCGAGGAAGGCCTGTTCTCCCCGTGTGCCGGCATAGAAATCAGCCACTACATGATAGCCGGCCCAGGCCGCTGCCGCCAGCGGCAGCAGCCCGCTGAGCAGGCGGAAACCACGGTAGAGCAGCCGTTGCCCGGCGCGGCCGGGGCGGGCCAGCGCCTCAGTTGCGGCCCGCTCGATCGGCCCCAGCAGCAGTGGTTGATGCTCCGCATGCAGCCGTTTGAGGTGACGTTTGAGCGGTCTGACAGGCAGCTGATGGAGGACAGCATGGTTCTCCAGTTCCAGCAGCAGATCGGCGAAGCGCT
>AASF01001376.1 GCA_000168735.1 Candidatus Endoriftia persephone str. Hot96_1+Hot96_2
CCCTTGATCATTGCCCGAGTCGGCAGGACGAATGGATATGTAGAGATACTCGCAGCCAATTGGCGGATTCATCTGCCAGATTGTATTGATAATCTCGTTGCCGAAGACGTTGAAAGCGGAAATCAAAATTGATCGTCACTTGGTTGACCAATGCACGGCCATCAGCCAGCTCTAGCTGTCGCGTGCCGTCGATGTGGTCAGCCGAGGCGTGTTTAAAAATCTGCGGTTGCCTTTGGCACCCAGTCAGTCAGCCTGCCGGTGCCTGATACGTCCAGATCATAAGCGGCCTGCTGTGTCGATAACCGATCCTGAGCCTGCTGCCAGCCGTCTGCCGTCTCATCAAAAATCACTGGCGAATAGTACCCGCCGACCGTCGCCGCCACCCCAGCAGCATCCATGCGCTCAAAATCGGCTCCCTGCAAGCCTGGTTTCTGTTACAGCTGAGCGTGAGCAGCCGCGTGTTGGGGTCATACTCCGGAACATCGACGATCCCGGCAAACAGCAGAGCAGACCAGCGCGGCACCCCGGGCGGCGTCAACCGACGCATAGTGCAACGTGATGTTGCGCCGCACCCAGTCCAGCGGGTCAATGGGGCCGGCCGGCGGAACCACAGTGATCTGCGCGACGCGAGCCGCGCCTTCTTCGGCATCCACGCTCCAGCTGCCGGTGAGATTGGCGCTGATGTCCACGCCATCAACAACTGCAAACAGCCTCCACAGGCTGACAGCAGCATCCTCGACGCTCGCCTGCTGCAGATAGAGCGTGGGGGCTGCCTCGACAATACTGGCCTGCTGAAGCCGCAGCGTTGCCGGGCCTGTGTTCTGCACACTGTTCTGTTCCCAGCAGCAGGTCTGCCTCACCCACCTCGGCGCTGATTTGCTGCAGCGGGAGATAGGCGGCGCCGGTCTGTCCGGTTGATATCTGCTCCAGCAACAGCGTAGCGATGCCCGGCTCTGCGCTGACCTGCTCCAGCAGCAGAACGCCGGAACCAGCCTCAGCGCTGATCTGCTCCAGCAGCAGGACAGCCTCACCCTCGTTCAGCCCACCGTTACCGGCAGCCGAGTTGAGTGAGTGAGCGTTAAGCGGGGCCTGGTTGAGGCATTATGGCGGCGTGATGTCGATGTTTTGGGCGACAAACACTCACCGCTCCAAAACAGGTCAGAATCTAGGCGATAAAATCGTAAAATATCCCGGCGATACGCACCAGAAGAGACTGTCGGCGCAACACCACCTGCCCAAGCCACACCTTCGGGGTAAGCAGACGCGGAAAATGTGATTGTGTGCACGCCCGTGGCGTCCTGATC
>AASF01001375.1 GCA_000168735.1 Candidatus Endoriftia persephone str. Hot96_1+Hot96_2
TGAGGCTGGCGGCGAAGTCGGTCAGGTGGGAGGGGTCGTCCGGGCCGAAGCGTTCGAGAAACACCCGCAGCTCCTCGGCGTAGAGTGGGTTGAGTGGCAGCAGCTCTTTGATAGTGTTGATGATGGCGATGCCGTAGGCCTTGATCTCATCGTTGGGCTGTTTGCCTGGCTCCGGCAGGTAGTGCACCTGGACGCGAAACGGTGCCTCGCTGCTGAGAAAATTCTCGATGCGGAAGCGCTGCAGACACTCCACCAGGATCTGCAGCCGCCCCTCCGACTCCTGCACCCGGTGGATACGGCAGGCGGTGCCGACGGCGGAGAACTGATCTGGCGTGGTGACCTCGGCGTTGGCTGAGCGGGCCAGCACCACGCCGAGGATCTTCTGTTCGGTCTTGCCCACCGCCTGCATGGTCGAGGTCCAGTGGGCGGTCTCCATCAATAGCGGTACCACCTGGCCGGGAAAGAAGGGGCGGGTGGTGACCGGCAACAGGTGGATGGTGGCGGGGAGCAGCTCGTTGGGGCGGGCCAGGGGCTGCTCGTTTGCCAACTCGATATTGTCATCGGCGTTGCTGGGGGATTTAGGCATAGTGATTGCTGTGCTGCTGTGGCAGATGACGTCGGAGCTGAGCGTCATCTGCCGGTTTTGATTGATCAGAAGGTTGGTGTGCATATCTTCAGGGTGCGATATCCTGCGAGGTGCTCGGCAAAGCTCCATTGATGACCCTCCAGATTCTCGGCAGTGTACATCCGGTCGACCCCAGAACATATCCATCGGTTCCGTGATCTTTTCTGCGCCGGCGGCCTTGGCCTGGACATAGTGGGCCTCCACGTCATCTACATAGATATAGAGGCTCTGGGTGACGCCGGCGAGCCCGGCCGGGCTGTAGCCTCTACGTTCCTGGTTGGCGGGGCCCAGCATAATGACGCCGTCCTGGTACTGCATCTCGGCATGGGCAATACTGCCGTCGGGGGCGGGCATCTCAAGACTGTTTCTCAAAGCCAAACTACCCGGGCGAGCCACTCCAGGGCGCCGCCGGGGTCATTGTAGAAGAGGTAGGGCGTCACTCTCGGCATTTGCTCTGGCGGATTGGTTGGGCATCTCGCATCTCCCCCACGATTATGTGGCTAACAGGTTATGTCAACGACGCCACATTACGAAGCGGCATCTGGCAAATCTATTGGGGGCGGGCGCTCTACTTTACAAGCGAGATTGGCAAGAGCCACGAAGGCTTCCAAGTGAAAGTTGCTCTGGTCGGATGGTTGGGTCGACGCCGGCAGCTTCGATTTGCTCCGCCGTGAGCCAGTTGCGCAGGCTGTTGCGCAGGGTTTTGCGCCGCTGGGAGAAGGCCTGGGCGACTAGCTGGGCGAACAGGGGCTGGTCTTCGATCGCCAACGGTGGTTCACTGAATGGTTCGAGACGGAC
>AASF01001374.1 GCA_000168735.1 Candidatus Endoriftia persephone str. Hot96_1+Hot96_2
GGAATCGCCTGATCAACTGGGGGAGCGGCACCCCACCCGGCACCGGCAATGATCTCTGGCACGACTTCAACCACGACGAAAACGCCGGCGACAGCTACGGCATCTCAGTGGTTGAATTCGATGAATTGGGTGACAATTTCCTCTGCTTCACCCGCCCACCCGGTGTGCGCGTAGTCAGCAGCAGCCGCTGGCGCTCCAGCGCCACCCCGGAAGAGGGCTGGACCCTGCAGCGGCTTCGACGATTCCGCCTGGTCACAGGCACGCGCTCCATTCCCCAATCCGAAACCGCCCACCGAACTGATCCCCGGCACCACCGCCCAGCACATGTGGCACGACCCGGCAGGTGATTCCAACGGCATCAGCGGCGATGAGACCGTCTACCTCCGTTACACCTTCAACTACAATCCGGCCCCCGACGATCCCCCGGCTAAGGCGATCGCCAAGATCGTCGGCGACGATGACTACGAGTTTTTCGTCAATGGCGTCTCAGCGCACATCAATAGCGACGGCGGCAATGCCGACAAAGTCGACAAGGTCGACTTTTCCAATCTGATC
>AASF01001373.1 GCA_000168735.1 Candidatus Endoriftia persephone str. Hot96_1+Hot96_2
AGGGGCGCCACTGACACCGATTGCCCCCAGGTTGTATCCACTGGCGGTGATTTTGACCGCCGCCCGCCATCACGATCAGCCCCTCGATGTGATTCAGCTCCTGCTGGATGTCACGGCGGGACTCTCTGAAGGGGCCACTATCAACCCATGCCATAACGCTCAGGTTGGCCTTTCGTTCAGCAATTTCCAAGGTGAATCGTGAAGCAAGGTCATCGCGCAGTGCAGCGCGGATTAAACCAAATCGATCCACAACTACGGCGCTGACATGATAGCCATCAGCCCGGCAGGCCATGATCGCCTGATTCGCCAAATCACGGGCCAACTCCATGCCGATGCTTCGATTGGAGATGATATCAGCAGCCTGTCCGGATTGACTGAGTAGCAGCATCATAAAGAACGCATGGAGTTTCATGGCGCTATCCTCCATTGGAAATCTGATGGATCGACATGACCACCCGTGGGTCGCCAGGTAGATCACCTGTGGCCTGCTGATCCTAACATTTCCAAGATAGCGATACGCTTGGTTTGCCACTGAATCCAAGGGGCAATCGGGCCGACTTCGGGGCTAAAATCGGCGTAAAATAAGCTCTTTTAACAGTCACCTTTGCAACCATGCCGCAGGATCTCTCAACCGACCGCCTCTATGCCAAGCCTCAGCAGGGCAGCGGCGACTTTGTCTTCGACCGCCAGGTAGCACAAGTCTTTCCCGATATGATCAAGCGCTCAGTACCGGGCTACGGGACCATTATCAAGCATGATCGGGACGCTGGCGGTGAGCGGCGTCAGTGAGGGCAGTCGCTGTTACGATCTGGGCTGTTCGCTGGCGGCGGCGGCGTTTGGCGATGNCCGTTCTGGGGCGGCTGGACGTGATTGCCAGGTCATTGCGGTGGACAACTCTGTTGCGATGCTGGAGCGGGCGCAAGAGCTGCTTTCGGCTAGCGAAGAGGGGCGAGACATCGAGCTGGTCTGCGCCGATCTGGCGTGATATCGAGGGTGCGTGACGCATCGATGGTGGTGCTCAACTTCACCCTGCAGTTTCTTCCTTTGGATGTTCGCGAGGGGGCTGCTGCGTTCGATCTGGCAGGGGATGCGGCCGGGGTGGTGTGCTGGTGCTGTCAGAGAAGATCGCCCTGGGAAGATCCACAGAGCCAGGCGCTGTTTGTCGAGATGCACCACGGCTTCAAGCGTGCTCAGGGCTACTCCCGAGCTGGAGATCAGCCAGAAACGCAGTGCGCCTGGAGAATGTGCTGATTCCCGAGACGCTGGCGACCCATCGGAAGCGTCTGCAGCAGGTCGGTTTCGAGCGGGTCGAGGTCTGGTTCCAGTGCTTCAACTTCATCTCCCTGCTGGCGGTCAAATGAGGCCACGATTGGGCCTGGATCGAACCGCTGCTGGAGACCCCGATGGGGGCGCTGGCTGGCACAAATTGCCCGAGCAGGTGGAGGCGGTCTGGCGGGAGCGCTCCCACGGCGATATGGGCCGCTGGCAGCAGGCCATCGCAGAACT
>AASF01001372.1 GCA_000168735.1 Candidatus Endoriftia persephone str. Hot96_1+Hot96_2
CACCATACATCGAATGTACGCCATGTGAAATGCCGGCGCCGGTCACAACACCGGCCATGATCTCCACCATCAAGCCCAATGCGTAACCTTTAGCGCCACCAAATGGCAACAAGGCGCCATCCTTTACCTTGGCTGGATCGGTAATCGGAGTACCATCACGGGCGATGGCAATACCTTCCGGGATAGGCTGTCCAAGTTCCGCAGCCTTGGTGATTGTCGAGCCCGCACTGGCACCGGTGGAGAGATCGGCAATGACATTTCTTCCATTACGGCGCGGCGCAGCAAATGCGAGCGGGTTGGTTCCAAGAACTGCTTTTACGCCACCGTAGGGAGCCACTTTTGGAAAGGAATTATTCCACAAAACAGCCAGCATTCCATTTTTTGCAATTTTATCGACATAGTAGCCCAACGATCCCAAAAAATTACTGTCAGATACGGTAACCACGCCCACACCATTTTTGGACGCCAGATCAATGGCTGTATCTGCAGCCACCTGCCCCACATAATGCCCTATGCCATTATCACCATCGATAACTGCAACAGAAGGTGTACGTTTGTCGATCTTTAGATTACACGGGGAATTGAATAAGTCCTTCGAAAGGCGCTTGCACAGGATCGGAAGACGCCAAACACCCCTGGTTGGTTCGTCCGGGCAGAGTTGCCCCAAAATAAGGACTTCAGGCAACAGCTCATCAGCCTGCTCTCTATCTGCGCACTGCTGCGGTCAAGATATCCACCGCAAAGGCGGTTAACTGATCAGTTGTGATTGTGGACATTGAATCGTTCCTCGATTGCTATTTTTTCGTAGAGTTAATTAGTAAACAAATCGCATTCGACTAAAAGCATTGCCAATTCTGGCCAAACCTAAGAAAGGTATCACCTTAGACCAAGACGCTTGTGCGACACCCTTATCAGTTTTGCGATCGACAGTTGGGCTGAGTTTTCACTTGGGGGTCTCTGAATAAGTCTGGGCGAAGCGAATTGTGAGTCAGAATCTTTCGTATCAAGGCGCAAATCTTAGTGTTCAGAGGCTCCTTTGTAGGTTACCCGATCATACACACATTGAGGCAATACCCATTCCAAAAGCCGTCGGGGTAACGGGAGGCTGTGGAGAATGTAGCGGGACGGGCTGAGCCAACCCGGAAGCAGAGACAGCCTCCGAGGAGGCCATCTTGTCACTGTAAGGCCAATGAAGGTTAGTAGAGATAGACCGCACCGACATTCTCGTCGGCAGTGGCATCAGTCCCTGGTGTGGGGTTGATGCCCGTTGCGCTGCTGTCCTCTCTGTACGCACCAACAGCCAGGGTTCCACCGTCACCGCTGATCGCCATCCCCCAGCCGAAGCTATCCTTACTGTCGGTGTTGGAGGATTTGACGAAGGTCTTGCTGGCCCAACTGGCCCCACTGGCCCCACTGCGTTCATAGACAAAGACGGCACCGGCATTAGATGCCGTGCTATTTGTGCTGGCGTAGACTCCTCGGGTGCTACTGTTCTCACCATGGCTCCCCACCGCCAGCAGATTTCCGTCTCTGCTCAGTGCCAGGGCGAAACCAAAGTAATCATAATTGCTAGTCCGCGTCGAGGCTTTGATATAGGCCTGCTGGCTCCAAGTTGTTCCGCTACGACCAAAGACGTAGGCGGCACCAACACCGGCCAGAATGCCTGGATTCGGGGTTGAGTCAACCCCGGTGGTGTTGCTGTCTTCCTCCTTGGCACCCACCGCCAGAGTGTTGCCATCGCTACTAAAGGCCAGTGCAGAACCAAATCGATGGAATCGGCCAGCATTTGCGGCCTTGAGCATCGTCTGCTGGGACCAACTCCCCGAGTTACGAGTGTATACAAACACCGCACCGGAGCCTTTGCCTGCATCTGCAGGCCAGTTACCCAAGGCATCGGAATCCTCGCCGATAGCACCGACCGCCAGAGTGTTGCCATCGCCACTCAGTGCAACCGAGATGCCAACATGGTCGTACCACACCGAGTGATCTGACTTGATATAGGCCTAAGGGCGAATTCGTTTAA
>AASF01001371.1 GCA_000168735.1 Candidatus Endoriftia persephone str. Hot96_1+Hot96_2
GATTCGGCTTCCCGGGCGCTCCTGAACGGTGCGTACCCAGCTAAATCCAACTCACACGGAAGGCTTCCACATCGACACTCCGATACACCCTTATGGATCAGAGGAGCTTGCTACCCTCGAGTCCCGCCTCACCCGCTTCTTCTCTCGAGAATATGCTCAACAGCCGACATCCCCCGATGCACTTGAGCCGTTCATTCAGTGCGCCAGTGAAGGCCCCACCTGGGAGGTCACCGAGCAACTGATGGAGCAGCACTACAACGAATCAGAGACCCTCTTCAGCAATTTCCTGGACCGGAAATATCTCGCCTATTCCATGGCCTATTTCGATGAGACGGGTGACGCAGCACAGGCAAGCCAGTTATCTCTGGAGGAGGCCCAGACGCAGAAATTTAAGCGGATCTGTGAGCGATGTAATATCCAGGGCGACGAGCGAGTCCTCAACATCGGCTGCGGCTTTGGTTCTTTTGAACACTACCTGGCTGGAGCGATTTCCAAAGCTCAACATTACATCAGTGACGGCGAGCCGAACCCAAGCCGACTATATCCGACGGCAGGCCGGCAATCCCGATCATCCCTTTGCTGCGGCAGGGCTCAAGCTGATCAATGCGGAACTCGATCAGCTCTCCGATGAAGAGCTGGGCATCGCTGAGTACGACCTCGTTACTTCGATCGGTGTGCTGGAGCATGCTAAAAATCTGCAGCAACTGTTTGCCCGCATCACCCGCTTCCTAAAACCCGGCCGGTGCAAGCTTCCACCATCTGATCGTATCAAAGCAACCAATCACACGTTTTCTCTCATCCAGCAACACCCTGATTGATAAATATTTTCCAGGAGGGCGTATCTGGCCCTATCAGGTACTGGCCCAGCAGACAGAACATCTAAACTTGGAAAACCATTGGTTCATCAATGGCATGAACTATTGGCATACCCTCGACGAGTGGCACCGCCGCTTCTGGGAACATATCGATGTGTTACAGCAGGAGGAGTTCGATGCGGAAGCAATCCGCTACTGGAACGACTATTTTTCTCTGAGCAAGGCCTGTTTCGCCCCGATGAATGGCGAAATATTCGGCAACGGTCAGTTTCTCTATCGCAAGCCGGAGGCGCCAGACTGATCCGAGAAAAAGAGATCAGGGCCGCATCCTGCAGTTCCAGACAAGGCTTTAATCCTGAAACCGGCGAACTGCCAATACAGCATTCAATCCACCAAAGGCAAAGGAGTTAGATAGGGCCAAGTCGAACTCCATCGGCTCAGCAGCATTCACCACATAGTCGAGGTCACACCCCTCTCCTGGCCGGGTAAAATTGATCGTTGGAGGTACAAACCCCTGCTGCATAGCCAGCACTGTCGAGACCAGCTCAATCCCTCCGGCAGCACCCAGCGCATGGCCATGCATCGACTTGGTCGAACTG
>AASF01001370.1 GCA_000168735.1 Candidatus Endoriftia persephone str. Hot96_1+Hot96_2
TAAACGAATCGCCCTGATCAAGAAGTCCTGACCTCTCGATCACCATCCAGATACTCCATAACGAGGAGAGACATCGATGGACGAAAAGAAGTTAGCCATCATTGGCGACCAAGGGTTCCTTGGGACTGGGCCTACCCGCCCTTTATCCTGGCCTCGACCGCATCCGCCCTCGGTTACGATACTGAGATCTTCTTTACCTTCTACGGTCTACAGCTCCTGAAGAAGGATCTGCAGCTGGAAGTCACCCCGCTCGGCAATCCCGGTATGCCGATGCCGATGGGTATGGACAAGTGGTTCCCGGTACTGGGTCTGACACTGCCCGGTATGCAGGGCATGATGACCAGCATGATGAAAAAGAAGATGGCAGACAAGGGTGTTGCCAGCCTGGAAGAGCTGCGTGAGCTCTGCCAAGAGGCCGAGGTGAGGCTGATCGCCTGCCAGATGACTGTTGATCTGTTCGAGCTTGATACCGCTGATTTTATCGATGGTGTCGAGTACGCTGGCGCGGCGCGATTCTTTGAGTTTGCCGGCGAAAGCGATGTCTGCCTCTACATCTGATCCGTTGTTTTGAGCAGCCCAAGCGCCGCCCCCACAAGGGGCGGCGCTTTTTTTATGGGCGAAAAAACCCGGGCTGCTGCCCTGGCCGTGGTCTGAAGATGATCTACATGAAGACGCGGTTGATGCTGATGCCAAACAGGTGCACATCGGAATCGTAGGTGCCGTTAACCACGCTGGTGCCGTTCAATTCGGTTCCGGTTGGGGCGGGTTGATTG
>AASF01001369.1 GCA_000168735.1 Candidatus Endoriftia persephone str. Hot96_1+Hot96_2
ATCAAGCAACGTCGTGACTCGATCGCCCAGTATCAGCAGGCCGGCCGCGATGAGCTGGCCGCTCAGGAGCAGAGCGAGATCGAGATCATCCAGGACTACATGCCTGAAGGTCTCAGCACTGAAGAGATCAACTCCCTGATCGAGGAGGCGACTTGCCTCCTCGGGCGCCTCCGGCATGAAAGATATGGGCAAGGTGATGGGGCAGCTCAAACCCAAGATGCAGGGCCGCGCCGACATGGGGCAGGTCAGCGCCCTGGTCAAGCAAAAGCTCTCCGGCTAACCTTCTCTCCCCTCTCGGCTGGGGGCATCAGCTATCTTATGCGTTATCCCCAGCATCGCAGATAGCTTCAGACCCATGGCCGGCCGAATCCGCCCATCACTTCATCGATGAACTACTCAGTCGGGTGGACATCGTCGATCTGGTCAACCAGCGAGTGCCGCTAAAGCGGCGCTGGCAAAGAGTACCAGGCCTGTTGCCCGTTCCACGACGAAAAGACCCCCTCCTTCACCGTCAGCCCGGAAAAACAGTTCTACCACTGCTTCGGTTGCGGCGCTCACGGCTCCGCCATCAGCTTCCTGATGGACTACGACAACCTGGGGTTTATCGAGGCGATTGAGGAACTCGCCACCAGCACTGGCCTCGAAGTCCCCCGCGAAGGTGGCCTGCCGCAAGGGCCAGACCTGCGCCCCCTGTTCCAACTTATGGAGCGCACCGCCAGCTACTACCGGCATCAGCTGCGCGACCACCCCCAGGGGCAGACCGCCATCGACTATCTGAAACAGCGCGGCCTGACTGGCGAGATCGCCAGCCACCTTCGGCATCGGCTTCGCTCCCCCAGGCTGGGACAACCTGCTGCAGCACACAGGCCAACAGAGTGAGACACTGCGCCAGCTGCGTGAGACCGGCATGATCACGGAAGGAGAAGGCAAACACTACGACCGCTTTCGCAACCGCATCATGTTCCCGATCGCGCGACCGGCGTGGCCGCACCATCGGTTTTGGCGGCAGGATATTGGAGGATAGCGCCACGACGGACAGGGCGCCAAAAGCGGCCGGCCCCAAATACCTCAACTCCCCCGAGACCCCCTTGTTCCACAAGGGGCGCGAACTCTACGGCCTGTTTGAAGCCAGCCAGGCACTGCGCAAGATCGACTCCTTGCTGGTGGTCGAAGGCTACATGGATGTGGTTGCCCTGGCTCAGTTCGGCATCCGCAATGTGGTAGCCACCCTCGGCACCGCGACCACCAAGGAGCATCTGGAGCTGATCTTCCGCATCTGTCCCGAGGTGATCTTCTGTTTCGATGGCGACCGCGCTGGCCGTGATGCTGCCTGGAAGGCCCTGCAGACCAGTCTGCCGGTGATGCGCGAGGGACGTGAGGTGCGCTTTCTGTTCCTGCCTGATGGCGAAGACCCCGACACCCTGGTGCGCAAAGAGGGGGTAGAACAATTCAGCGACAGAGCGAAAGCG
>AASF01001368.1 GCA_000168735.1 Candidatus Endoriftia persephone str. Hot96_1+Hot96_2
CAGCACCAACAGTCGCAGCGGCCCGCTGCGCGCCGGAGACCGCTCAGCCGGCGCCGCCAACGCAGTGATCTCAGCGCGCACCGGATTACCCGAATTGAGGGCCCTACGAGCCGCATCAAAGCTGCCGGGAAAGGCTTCGAAGACCCGTCGAGCCAGCGGCGCCAGCAGCCGGTTGGTCAGCCCCGGCACCGCATTCTGCTCCTGGATCACCAACGGGATGCGCATCACCCAGGCCATCAGGCCGCCAGGACCGGAGACAAAACCGCCCATACCAAGCACCAGAGCGGGCCGCTTGCGCCGCAGGATCACTGACACTTGCCAGAGCGCGCGCAGCAACACGAAAGGGGCGGCCAGACGACGTTTCAACCCTGTCCCACGCACACCTTTGATCTCGACCTGCTCGATCTCAATGCCGTAGTGCGGGATCAGACGTGACTCCATACCACCGGGGGTGCCCAACCAGAACACCCCGCAGCCCTGCTGCTGCAGCCACTGCGCCACCGCCAGTGCCGGAAATACATGCCCGCCAGTACCGGCGGCCATCACCATCACGCGCGACTCCACTTGGCGACCCTCCTCTGTGTCTCCCGGGACGCCTGACGCACTTCGTAATCAACCCGCAGTAGCAGAGCCATCACAATACAGACAACAACAATGCTGTTACTACCGTAGCTCATGAACGGTAGGGTCAGCCCCTTGGTCCGGCAGCACTCCCACATTCACACCGATGTTGATGAACGCTTGGATGCCGATCCAGATGCCAAACCCGTAGGCCAGATAGGCAGAAAAGCGCTGCCCCAGACGCTCAGCTCGCCAGCCGAGGCCAAACGCCCGCCAGCTGATGAAGAAGAACAGCGCGATCACCACCAAGGTACCAATCAGGCCGAACTCCTCACCGACCACCGCCATCAGGAAGTCGGTGTGGGCCTCCGGCAGATAAAACTGCTTCTGTATACCGTTGCCCAGACCGACACCGCTGATCTCACCGCGACCGAAGGCGGATCAGGCGCCTGGGAGAGCTGGAAGTCACTCTTGAAGGGATCATCCCAGGGGTTGACGAAGGAAGTAATGCGCGCCCAACGATAGGTGGAGAAGTAGGCCAGCGCGCTGGCGGCGGAGACCGCCATGCCAAGCAAAGATCGAGAACTGCCAAAGCTTCAACACCGCCAAGCAAGCAACATGCCGAGCACCGTCTGCAAACAGCACCACCGTGGTGCCGAAATCGGGCTGTAGCAGGATCAGCACCCCAGTCGGAGCCAGCACCAGCATCGGCTTAACAAAGCCCCAGAAAGAGTTGCTGACCTCCTCACTACGACGCACCAGATAACCTGGCGATGTAGATCACCATGAAGAGCTTCATGAACTCCGAGCTCTGCAGGTTGAATGGCCCCAGCGGAATCCAACGGGTCGCACCATTAACCGTCTTGCCGACGCCGGGCATCAGCAAAATCAACAGCAACCCCATACCCAAGAACACCAGCAGCGGACCCGCCTGCTGCCACTGCCGGATCGAAACCTGCGACAACAGCAGCGCTGCACTGACGCCCAGACCGATAGCGATGGCGTGACGAATAACATAGAAAAAAGGCGTGCCGCCGATGCGCTCAACCACCCACATCGAGGCAGAGGCGAACATCACCATGCCAAAACAGAGCAGCACCAAAGCGGCGCCCAGCAGCCAGTAGTCGAGCTGCGGCAGGGCTGGCAGCGAACCACCTTTGCCGGTTATCGCTTGCGGGCGTACTGCTGTATTCATTCGTCCAGCGCCTCCACCGCCCGAGCAAACTGCTCACCCCGATCCTCAAAACTGGCGAACATATCGAAACTGGCGCATGCGGTGGAGAGCAACCCGCGGTCCCCTGGCAACCCATGCTGAGCCGGCAGCTCGAC
>AASF01001367.1 GCA_000168735.1 Candidatus Endoriftia persephone str. Hot96_1+Hot96_2
GATCCCCCGCTCCCTCGCCAGATGCACTGTCGACTCAGATATCTCACGCGGAAATGTAGGCATCCAGACCGAGATCCGCCACCTCCTCGATAAAGCCCTGGGCTGCGCCACTGCACCAACCAATCCTCCCAATCATCCTCTCCGCCGCATCAATATGCAGCGGAGTTCGCCCCAACGCCTGAGCGATCTGCCGCTCCAGCGTCACCCCACTTATCGGCCGGGACAATTCCGCCTGCCACACCAGCCCCCGGCCGGCGGGGGTACTCTGGGCCGACTCCAACCCTAGCAACCCNCCGCGCCAACTGGCGGCTTGTTGCCCCACTCCGGATGGGCCATCCAGCGGCAGAATGATAGGCCAGCAGGCTGACATTATTTTTTATCAGACTGGCAATACGCCGCCCTTTGATGCCTCGCAGCGGCGCGGTCTCCCCCTTCCAGAAGAAGCCGTGATGCACCAGCAACGCATCCGCCCTCCATTCCACCGCCGCATCGATCAGCGCCTGGCAGGCGGTTACCCCGACCATCAGGCGCTGGACCTGCTGTGTCGCCTCCACCTGCACGCCGTTGGGACAGTAGTCATCAAATTCATTCGCTCCGAGTTGTGCATTGCAGTATGATTCCAGCTCATTCAGATCGACCATGCGCACGCCCCTGTTCCCGATTAAAGGGCTGCTAGATTACCTCCCCGATGAAGATCCGCAAACTCGCCTCATTTTTAATGACATCGCTCACCGCCGGCCTCGCCGCGGCGATCGTGGTTCTGTTCCTACTGCCTGGACTGCGAGAGCCGAGCCCGCAGGCGCCACACCTCAACCAGCCCAAAGCATCGGCAGAACCACCAGCCAAGCCCCCCATCGCCAGCGGCCCCTTCTCCTATGCGGATGCGGTTGCCACCGCAGCCCCCGCGGTGGTCAACATCTACACCGCCAAGATCACCACCGAGACTCAGTCGCTACGGTTTCGCGACCCCTTGCTACAACACTTCTTTGGCAGACTGCTACCCGATCAGACCCGCAAGCGCCGCGAGACCAGTCTCGGCTCTGGCGTCATCATCACACCGGATGGCTATCTGCTGACCAATCACCACGTGATCGAGGAGGCAGACGAGATCAAAGTGGTGCTGCGCAACGGCCACAACGTGGCAGTGCGCATCATCGGCAGCGACGCGGAATCAGACGTGGCGCTGCTGAAGATCGACGGCGAACCCGACCTACCGGCGATCCCCATCAGCGATCCGG
>AASF01001366.1 GCA_000168735.1 Candidatus Endoriftia persephone str. Hot96_1+Hot96_2
GCCTTGATCCTTCGCCAGCTGCTTGATGCCGAGGGAGATACGCTCACGCTCCGGATCGACAGAGAGGACAACCGTCTCAACCTCGTCACCCTTACTTGAAGTTGCGGATCGCATCCTCGCCGGCATCATCCCAGGAGATGTCGGAGAGATGGACCAGGCCATCGATACCGCCATCCAGACCGATGAAGATACCGAAATCGGTGATCGACTTGATCTTGCCGGAGACGTGATCGTTCTTGTTGTGGGTCACGGCAAACTCATCCCAGGGATTCGATTTGCACTGTTTGATACCGAGAGAGACACGGCGGCGCTCCTCGTCGATATCCAGCACCATGACCTCCACCTCGTCACCCAAGGTGACCACTTCGGACAGGATGGATGTTCTTGTTGGTCCAAGTCCATTTCGGAGACATGCACCAGACCCTCAACACCCTCTTCGATCTCCACGAAGCAGCCGTAGTCGGCGATGTTGGTGACCTTACCAAACAGACGGGTGCTCTCAGGATAGCGACGCGCCAGTGCGACCCACGGATCATCACCCATCTGCTTCAGACCGAGGGAAACGCGATTGCGCTCGCGATCGAACTTCAACACTTTGACAGTAATCTCGTCACCGATCTGAACCACGTCGGAGGGGTGCTTGACCCGCTTCCAGGCCATGTCAGTGATGTGCAGCAGACCATCGATACCGCCCAGGTCGACGAAGGCACCGTAGTCGGTAAGGTTTTTGACCACACCTTTGAGCTCCTGGCCCTCCTGCAGGTTCTCCAGCAGCTTTTCACGCTCTGCGCTGTACTCCTGTTCAACCACAGCACGGCGCGAGACGACCACGTTGTTGCGACGGCGATCCAGCTTGATTACCTTGAACTCGAGATCCTTGCCTTCTAGATAGGCGGTATCACGAACCGGACGCACTATCCACCAGCGAGCCCGGCAGGAACGCGCGGATATCGCCAAGCTCAACGGTGAAGCCACCCTTGACCTTGCCATTGATGCGGCCGTTGACAGTATCTTCTGCCTCGAACGCCTTCTCCAGATACGTCCAGGCCTGGTCGCGCTTGGCTTTTTCACGGGAGAGACGAGTCGCTCCAAAGCCATCCTCTACGGCATCCAGCGCAACTTCCACCTGATCAGGGCGA
>AASF01001365.1 GCA_000168735.1 Candidatus Endoriftia persephone str. Hot96_1+Hot96_2
ATGATGGATCCCAAAGTGGTGCTCAACGACAAGGGTGAGAATACTCCCGGCAAGTCCGAGATCCTCCACACCTGGGCCAAGGCATCGTATGGTGCCCGACATCGCGGTGATCGCGCTCAAGGGTGACGGTCCGATGGTCAACAAGGACGAGGATGGCGATATCAACGTGGTACCGCTCTCTGCCAATCCGGCAGTGGACATCGCCTCGCTGAAGCTGCCTGAAGTGTGCCACCGGTGCCGCTGCGGTTCCTTATGACGCAGCCACCCACGGCCGCGATTACTGGCTCTCTCCTGGTCAACCTCATTGTGCGGATTGTCACGCAGCCCCCTTCGTTGAAGGTCAGGGCGGCGTCGCCTTCCCCATCAACCAGCCCGGCAAGCACAGCCTGATGCGCTACTCTAAGGGCCACGCGGGTCTCGCCTGCCAGTCCTGCCATCAGTCGATCCATGGTCTCTATCCCGGTCACCCCCGGGTACCGACATCACCACTTATCGCCAGGCTCCGCAGTACAACCCGGACGGCTCTCACGGCCCCTTCCGCTGTGCTGCTTGCCATGAGGTGAATGAGAATGGTGTGCCCTGGATTGCGGATGAGGAGGAGTACAAAGGCAAGTCGATCATGAAGGATTACGACACAGCCGTCTCCTGGATGCATGAATCTGCACCTGACCTGGGCGGCGCGATCCCTGATGAGTGATCAATAGAGCACTCGGAAATAGCCGGGCA
>AASF01001364.1 GCA_000168735.1 Candidatus Endoriftia persephone str. Hot96_1+Hot96_2
TTGATCCTGCCTCATTGGAAATGGAAAGGCGGGCAAGGCTAGGCCATGCTGCCCATCCAGCGGGCAATCGATTATCTGCGTGCGCTCCCACTCCGCCCACCGGTGGATGGTAAATGATCTGCACCACCATGCCATCGGGATCATAAGCAGTAGAAGCTGCGCGCGCCATCCCTATGGGTGCGCGGCTCGGTGCGCATCTGCACACCCTCAGCCTGCAGGAAGGCAAACCACTCGTCCACCGCCGCCTTCGTGGCGAGAAAAAAACCAATGTGGTCGAGACGCTGTTGCGACTCATCCCGCTCGCCTAGGCGCAGCCTGGTGCAGCGCCAGATTATCCGGCCCAGAAGCTGAGAATAGACGTTGGCCGGATCGGGACGCCACTCCACCTGCATGCCGAGCAGGCTCACATAGAACCCGTTCGCAGGGCAGGGCAGATCCCGCACATAGAGCGCCACATGACGCATGCCCAGATTGGAACCGGGGTCGATTCATCACAACACCTCGCGGGAGGCCTGCTCCCATACCGATTCGCCCAAAGCTGCGCTTCACCAACCAGCGGCAGGGCGATGGCGCCCTCGGCAAACAATTTGGCATGAAGACTGCAGCGGCGACAGCTGCGGCTGTTTTTCCAAACACTCGACGGCGCGTCGCCTCCAGCAAGCGCACACCGATCAGTGCCATGAAGGCCATCCGGTGGGGTGGCGCGATATCTGCGTCAGGCGCGACTCGGCAGTGTTGCCCAGGATCGCCACACTGCGCAGTCGCGACAGCGCGGTCACGCCGTCGATATCGCCCAGATGGTACTCCAGCTCCACCACCGCCTCCTCCGCCAGCGCCAGTCGACGCTGCTGCAGTAGCCGCCGATCTGCTTCAGCAAAGTAGTCCTGCTCTTCCAGCAGGCCGCTCATATAGTGGGCCCAGCCACGTTTGAAGGCGGCGGACGGGTTGATCTGGCGCACTAGGCTATGCGCCTCGATGCCACCCGCCCAGGCAAGAAAGTGGCGCCCGGCCCAGCCGGCATAAAGACAACG
>AASF01001363.1 GCA_000168735.1 Candidatus Endoriftia persephone str. Hot96_1+Hot96_2
TTGATCACCGACGATCAGCGAGACCAACTGCTGCTCCGGGCGCGAACTTGATACCACGCACACCGCAAGCGGTACGCCCCATCGGCCGCACATGGGACTCATGGAAACGCACCGCCTTGCCGGAGCTGGCAAACAGCATCACATGCTGATCACCATCGGTGATCTCGACCCCGATCAGCCGATCGTCAGGTCTTAGATCGACCGCGATGATTCCACTGGCGCGGGGCCGCGAAAAGGCCTCCAGCGGAGTCTTTTTGACGATGCCGGAACGGGTCGCCATGAACACGTAGCGGTCTTGCGGGGAACTCACGCACCGCGCAGGATCGCGTTGATCCGCTCCTCTTCGCCCAGCGGCAGCAGGTTGACCATCGGCTTGCCGCGTGCGCCGCGACCGGCCTGGGGCAGCTCATAGACCTTCAGCCAGTAGACCTTACCGTGACTAGAAAAGCAGAGAATGGTGTCGTGGGTGCTGGCGACAAACAGCTTGTCGACAAAATCCTCGTCCTTGGTGGCAGTCGCCGACTTGCCCTTGCCACCGCGCCGCTGCGCCTGATAGACGCTGATCGGTTGAGCCTTCGCATAGCCCTTATGCGAAAGCGTCACCACCACATCCTCTTCGGTGATC
>AASF01001362.1 GCA_000168735.1 Candidatus Endoriftia persephone str. Hot96_1+Hot96_2
CTTAATTCGAGCGACGCCTACAGCGGCTGCTAGAGCAGCTGGGGCAGCAGGCCAACCTGACCCTGATTGCCGGACTACTGCTGTTGCACAGAGCGTTGAAGTGCACCGACTCAAGCCCCTGATTGGCAACCACCGCAAGCCCCGCAGCCCTAGAAATTGCACTGTTTCCCACTATTTCGACTGGATCTTGCGCGCCGTTATACCGGGCATCTTATACTAGCGTCGTGACTGGGTCGAGACAAATATAGGGTTTTCCCAGAAAAAACCACGACTTGCCTCTTTATTCACTCCCCAAAATCACCAAGAGCCAACCATGGAAATAAAAGGTAAGAAAGTACTCGTTACCGGCGCCGACGGCTTTATCGGCAGCCACTTGACCGAGACCCTGATGGATCTCGGTTGCGACGTAAGAGCATTTGTCTACTACAACTCATTCAACTCCTGGGGTTGGCTCGACTCCCTGCCCAGGGAGAAGCAACAGCAGCTCGACATCTTCGCCGGCGACATTCGCGATCCAAACGGTGTCGAGACTGCGATGCAAGGGGTCGATGTGGTATTCCATCTGGCGGCGCTGATCGCCATCCCCTTCTCCTACCACTCACCCGACTCCTACGTTGACACCAACATCAAGGGCACCCTCAACGTGCTGCAGGCAGCGCGCAAGCTGGGCACCGAGAAGGTGCTGGTAACCTCCACCTCCGAGGTCTACGGCACCGCCCAGTATGTGCCGATCGATGAGAACCACCCCTACCAGGGGCAATCACCCTACAGCGCCACCAAGATCGGCGCCGACCGGCTGGCGGAGTCATTCTACCGCTCCTTCGACCTGCCGGTGACCATCGTGCGCCCATTCAACACCTACGGTCCGCGTCAGTCGGCCCGCGCAGTGATCCCGACCATCATCACCCAGCTGCTGAACGGCGCCGAAGAGATCAAGCTCGGCAGCCTCAGCCCGACCCGCGACTTCAACTTCGTCAAGGATTCGGCGATGGGTTTTGTCGAGATCGCCAAGTCCGACAATGTGATCGGCGAAGAGATCAACCTCGCCACCGGGGTCGAAGTCTCCATCGGCAAGCTCGCCAAGACCATGATCGAGCTGATCAACCCCAACGCCCAGATCATCACCGACGACGAGCGCATCCGCCCCGGCAAGTCGGAGGTTGAGCGCCTGCTTGGCTCCGCCGACAAGGTCAAGTCACTCACCGAGTGGGAGCCGAAATACGACCTGCGCGCCGGCCTCGCCGAGACCGTCGAGTGGTTCAGAGATCCCAAGAACATCGCCGGCTACAAGTCCTGGCTCTACAACATCTGAGCCAGTCGCCGCCCCTCCGCTCTGGAGGGGCGTTACCCCGCCCAGCAGTCCACCGATCCCAGCTCAATCCCACAAACGCCATTCACTCAGAACGAAATCAAGCTGGAATGCGGCTGTTTCAGGCCAGTTTCTTGATCAGCTCCACATAGCGCCAGGCGATCGCCTTCAGGGTGAAACTCTCCAGATAGAAGCGTCGCACCCGCTGCGAGGCTGCCTTCCAGGCCACATCCGAATCAAGCAGGAAGCGGATCTCACCGATCTGTTCCTGCAGGGTGGTGACCACGCTGCCAAGCCGATTGTTGGCTACCAGGTTGTCGGGGTCGAAGGTGGTAACCACCGGCACGCCATAGCTCCAGGCTTCGAGAAAGGTGGTGGGAAAGCCCTCCAGAGTGGAGGTGCTGCAGAAGAGTGAGGCGCTTTTGAACAGCCCGGGCAACGCCTCTTCCGCCACCCGACCATGCATAGTGACATTGATCAGCGGACTCACCGCGCTGCATCAGTCCGTTGGCGTAGTCGGACTCTTCGTTGGGCGTGCCGACCACATCGAAGCTGACCTCGGGACAAGCCTCAGCGATATCAAACAACCACTCCAGCCGCTTGGGTCTCGACGATACGCCCCATCCACAATACCCGTGCATGGCCCGACTCGGGAGGCGCAGGCGGCTTGAAATCATTGCCCGGTCCGATCACCGGCAGCGGCACAGTGGTGGAGTTGATGGAAAAGTTCTCGCTCATCAGCTGCAGCTGCTTGCGGGTCTGGGAGATCACCAGGTCGGCCCGGTCTGAGACCCACGCTTGGTAGAAGCCAGAATCTCACGCCCGAGAATGACAGAAACGGCGAGCTCCGTGCACAGCAGTCACCCAGTCGCTGGACGATATTGAAGATAAAACTCGGCCTGCCCGGCACCAAGTCGCATCCCAGACCGACCACACCGGTCTCGCTGGCGCCGCCCATCTGCAGGTAGATCTTCGCTCCAACCCGGCGCATGGTGGACCAAACTTTGGTCATGCGCGGATGCACAAAGCGCACCACTGGCAACCCCTCGTCCGGGCCGAAAGCTCTTAAAGATGGTGACACCATCGATCTCGATGGCATCCGGCTGGCCGTGGTCGTAGGTGATGAAAGCGACCTTCAGCTCCTCCTGAG
>AASF01001361.1 GCA_000168735.1 Candidatus Endoriftia persephone str. Hot96_1+Hot96_2
CAAAAAAGGATTGCGCGCCAGCCTTACCCTGCAGAGCCTAGTGACCGGCCAATTGCAGGTGGAGCTGGGGTTTCATCCCGATACCAGCGGTGCGATTGATGAATCGTCAGAGTGACTACCGTGAACTGCCGACCATCGTCACCGGGATGGAGAAGATCGCCAGAACCCTGGGAAGATCTGCCCCTGGCAGGAGATTACACAGACCGCCATTAGCATCCTCAACGGCATCGAAAAGATCGTCAATGGTGCCGATTTCCCGGCCATGGGCACAGCAAGTGGCTGTGTTGGTCGGACGGCTTGAACGCCTCAGTAAGCAACTGGAGGAGCAGACTCCTGAACTGATGGAGAGCAGTCTGCAGATGACAGTTGAGATTCGGCAGGCTGTCGCCGAACTGAGACAACAAACGGGGCCGCTGCTGAAAGAGTGGACCCAGGTGGCCCAGGACTCACGCCAACTGGTGGCCCAGGCCGATGGCAGCCTGCAGAGGGCGCTGGCGAGCTGGGACAAGACCATGGCCTCGGGAGATGCAGCATTCGTCAAGGCCAGCGACAGCTTTGAGTCTGCGGAAAATTTGGTGAAGAGTGCGGAACCATTGAACGGCGAGATCAAACGGGCGCTGCAGGAGCTCTCCGCTGCCGCCCATTCGATCAGCATCTGGGCCGACTACCTTGAGCGCCATCCGGAGGCGCTGATCAGAGGAAAGCAGTAATGAACAGAGTAGAGAGGAGAGGGGTGACAGGAGTAGCGTTGATTGTGTTGGCGCTGTTGACCGGCTGCAGCACCACGTCCCAGTCGACCGCTTCTACCTGATGTCTCCCCTGCAGGAGACGCTGGACAGAGTCGGATGATCAA
>AASF01001360.1 GCA_000168735.1 Candidatus Endoriftia persephone str. Hot96_1+Hot96_2
AACGAATTCGCCCTTGATCAGGCGGATGATCGGCTGCGTCATCCTCGCTGTCGAGCTAGGTCCTCTGGCTAGGTTGAGGGCACTGGGCGGCATCGTCCAGATCCAGGTCTGTCGCCCATGGTCTCCGATGATCTTGGTGGACTGGACGGAGCCCGATTCGTAGAGCATCGAGAGTTTCTTGTCGGAACTCCTCCTCACTGATCTCCTGCATGACAAACGGCTGTCACAAGATAACGGCGCAGCTCGTTGAATATGCTAACCGGGACCCCCGACTTATGGAGTACCCTGGGTCTTGCTGCACCAGTGCGTCGACAGTCACCAAAACTCCCTGGCGACGGGCGAAGATGTATGGGGATTTCGTCTTGGTCGTTGGGGCGGGGTGGGAATCAGCCGACTGGGTGCGTCGACTTGATTCGCTTGCCTCTTCCAGTGGGTGGGTCTCACTCATTATTGCTGAGTCGCCAGTTATTGGGCACTTGTCGCTATCCTGATCCCCAAACGGGTAGTGGCAGCGCGTTGAAACGGTCAGGCAATACAGGTGCTTCCTGATCCGGCATCAGATTGACCCCCCGTTGACGCAGATCCATCTGCTGGGCGCGGAAATAGTTGTATTTATCGCTAGGTGACCGATGCGTGGGTCGCTGCGTCGCGTACGATTATCGGGCGCAGAAAGACCATCAGGTTGCGTTTCACCCTTGCTGGTTGTTTCTGGCACGGAATAACACACCGACCCCGGGGATATCGCCGAGCAGCGGCACCCGCTCATCGACCTGCTGCAACTGCTCGTCGATCAGGCCGCCGAGCACGATGGTATGGCTGTCTTCCACCATCACCACGGTCTTGATGGTGCGCTTGTTGGTGACGATATCGGTGGTGCCGGCGCTGGTGGTGGGGTCGATGCTCGACACCTCCTGTTCGATGCTCAGCTGAATCGCGTTGCCCTCGTTGATCTGTGGTGTGACTCGTAAGGTGAGGCCCACATCCTGACGCTGGATGGTCTGGAACGGGTTGACCGAGGTGCTGGAGGCGCCGGTGGAGGCATATTGGCCGGTGAGGAAAGGTACGTTCTTGGCGACCACAATCTCGGCCTCCTGGTTGTCCAGGGTCAGGATGCTCGGGGTGGAGAGGATGTTGGATGAGCTGTCACTCTCCAGTGCCCGGATCAGCATGGCGAAATCGACGCCAGAACCGGGGGGNTTGAAAAACTTCCCCAGCCCAATCAAGGTGCCTGAAGGAATGGATGGAAGCACTCCTGCGGCGGCTGCACCTGCGATATCACTGATCTTCGGCGTGCCAAGGTTAATGATGCCCACCGGCGCTGTGTTGCCGGAGGGTGAACCGTCGACGATCCACTGCACGCCCAGATCCTTGGTCTTGTCGAAGGAGACCTCGGCGATGATCGCTTCCACCAGCACCTGGGCGCGGCGGATATCGAGCTTTTTGATGATGCCCTGCAGGCTTCTGAAGATGTCGGGTGGCGCGGAGATGATTAGCGCGTTGGATGACTCGTCGGCCCTGGATATTGACCGATGTCTTCTTCGCCTTGGGGAGTGCCAGCCTTGCGGTTCTGGTCGATCGAATCGCTAACGCCGGTCAACACGCTCACCATGTCTTTGGCGTTGGCATAACGCAGATAGATGACCTGGGCGTTGCCCTCATTCTCGAACGGGGTGTCGAGGTGTTCGATGACCACCCTGGCGCGCAGCCGGGGGCAGTGGCAGCCCACCAGTTTCAACAGGAGGGGCTGTTGGTGCGTTTTCGTCGGCGACCATTTCTTGATCAGGGGTGGCCCCGCCCTTTGCCTGATTGCCACTGCAGGCCTGGTGAGAATGCGTACCACCTCAGGCGGCCGATGCTGTGTTGCAGGGTAATCACCTCCACCGATATTGTCACTTACCTTGTCGATCTGCGAGATGATCTTCAGCAGACGGTCAACGTTCTGGCGGCGGTCGGAGATGATCAGGGCGATTCGTT
>AASF01001359.1 GCA_000168735.1 Candidatus Endoriftia persephone str. Hot96_1+Hot96_2
GTTTAACGAATCGCCCTTAGCTTCTCTGAGAGCGCGCTGACCCGCGCCGAGGTGGGGTAGAGCCCCTGCGAGGATCAACGAGACGCCCCATCGGGTCGTGCACCGCCACCCGCACCATCAGCACATCCCCCTCCTGGTCCAGCCCCACATAATCATCACCACTGCGCATCTGCTGGCGGATCTCTGAACTTAGGGTACTCAGCGCAAGCACTGTGGGATCTTCGTTGGAGTAGGCAATCACCTGCCCCGACAGGTCGGTCAGCACCAGCTCGATCGCCCCCGACTTCCGGCGCAACTCGTCGATGGTCAGCGCCAGCGCCGACTCCGAGGCGTCATCGATGCTCGCCATCAGGTTCTCGGTGAACTTCAGCAGCACCCGCTGATTCAGATTGAGCGAGGTCTGCCCCCAGTCCCCGGTGCATCCTCCATCGCCTCATCGATCTGCACATCGAACCAGGCATCAATGCCGCCCTGCAGGAAGCTGAAGGAGTAGTAGTAGACCACCCCCACCGGCGCCAGCGAGATCACCACAAACATCAGCACCATGCGCAGGGTAAGGCGAGCGCCGGCGCGGTGGCGCAGATACTGGCGAATCAGGCGCACCGTGTTGAAGGCAATCAGACCGACCAGCAACACCAGGACGCTCAGGGTTGACCAGCAGCAGCGGCACAAAGTAGCGGCTCAGCTCGGCGGAGTTCTGCACCGCGCTGCTCATCAGGTGCAGCGATACCAACAGCAGAATCAGCAGCACCCCTACCGAGAGGCCGCCCAGTCGCATCCGTCTCAGGGTCGTAACGGCCATTGTCTCCACCCACTCGAAAGTCGCCACTCAGAATTGAGATAGGCCAGCGGCCGTAGCGGCAACGGCAACGACTCGATATCGAGCGATGCCTTCAGCCAGACCAGGTACTCCTTACCCGGCTCCAGCTGGGCTCTGTCGAGCAGCGCCAGGCCATTGATCTCGCCGAGGGCGCTGATCGCTGCGTCGCGGGTGACGAAATTGCGTTCCTCCCCCTCCTGCAGATCAACCACGCGAAACAGCTCGGTGATAGCGTTGTAGCGTATCTGATAGCGCATCCGCTTGTTGAGCAGCCAAGGCTCCCAGAAGCGCGCGCCACTCCACTCCACCCGTACCAGCAACTCGAAGGTCAGTGGCACGCCATTGTCGAGCGCCTCCAGCGCCGCCTCACTCAAGCGATAGTCGATATGCGTATTGAGCTGGTAGAGCGCCTCATCCGCCTCGAACTCGACCTTCTCGATGAGAAACTCC
>AASF01001358.1 GCA_000168735.1 Candidatus Endoriftia persephone str. Hot96_1+Hot96_2
GCTTTTTTCAAGCCACCCAATTTCTGACAAGATATAATTAATTTTATTGGCCGATAGCTCAAAGTGCTTTCCAATGGCTGTTGCTGTTATTAGTTTTCCAGTATTGGTAGGTTTTACTGAAGACAAATTTATTTCAATATTTTCAGGCCATACAATATATTTCCCATATTGCTTTGACTCTTTATATCCACCTCCGTTGTCTCTTCCTTTTTCCGTTAACACCCATGACTCACCTTCCTTGACGATAAGTTCTTGGGCCAATAAATATGCGAACAGCTCTTTTGGCGCCATCCCTAAACTCTTAGCCAGTGCGGTTGTAGATACTAACTTCATAAAATCATCCGTTCGTTTTTGTTGCCCTAATGCCGCAAATCAGCCCGCGCCGCTTTTTGGCGTCGGCTGAATTTGTATTGTTAAGGTGCGCATTTTGATTTATAGATATTTCTTCTTGAACTATTTGAGACACTTTTTGAGCAAAACTAAGATCGACCGTAGTAGGTAGTGGAGTTCTATCGTTCATGATTTGGACGATCTGTTCGAGTGGAACACTTCTCTTTATTTTCTGCTTTATGAACATTTTTAATCTCCTTCAATATGATTATTGTTTTGTGGAAGCCAAGTGCTGAATTGTGCGACAAATAGTCAACGCACCTATGTCAGCGGCGAAACCAAGCAAATCTACGTGCTTTTCCTTGAAAACATTTTCATTTCTTGACGTTATATACAATATGCCTATCATTGTTTCTGACGAGCCATCCCATGCATTAAGCCCTGCAACCATCATCGTCGAAATGTCATCGGGGTACTTTTTCATCATTTTTAGTTAATTGGTAA
>AASF01001357.1 GCA_000168735.1 Candidatus Endoriftia persephone str. Hot96_1+Hot96_2
GATCATAAAGGGTCGATGAGATAATTGTCTCTCGCTTTTGTTGATGGTTAATACGCTTCCATCATGGTGCATTGTGACGCCGGTTAGGAAGTGGGGGGAGGCCATCTCATCGACTCCCTTAGCCCTGAAGCCTGACCTATAGGCGGGAGCGCCGTTTGTTGGTGGCCGACCCTGCCGTTATTTTGCCGGTCGTCCACTCATCTCTTGTCAATAAACCGGCATTGGCGGCCATGCTTTGTCTAACTCCATGACAAATCCACTAATTCTCTGCTGGCACTCATTTTGCATCTGGATTGTCGAAACAATCTTGGGGAGTGGGCAATGGCCAAAGATGCGGCAAAAGAGGATCTGGAGCCTGGGCGATGAGAAGCCCCGGCAAGAAGAAGCTGATCATCATCATCGCGGTGGCTGACGTGTATTGCTGTTGGGTGGTGGTGCGGCGGCCTATTTTCTGCTGATGGCGTGATGAGGCACCGACAGAGGAAGAGCGTGGCGCAGGAGCAGGAACAGGCCAAGGAGGAGGAGCCTGCAGCGGAGGTCGAGAAGGGGCCGCCGCAGTATCACGCCCTCGATCCGGTGTTTGTCGTCAATCTTCCGGGCAAGCCGAGCCTGATACAGGTTGGCGTGACTGTGCGGGTGCGCAGCGACCAGATGGTCGAGTTTCTCAAGCATAACGACCCGATGATTCGCCACCACTTTCTTGACCTGCTTGGAGCGAAGGATGGCAAGGTGCTGAAGAACCGCGAGGCGAAGGAGGCGCTGCAGCGGGAGATGCTCGACAAGCTCAACGGCATCGTCAAGGAGCTGGATGGACCGGGCGAGGTCGAGGCCCTCTATTTCACCAACTTTGTGATGCAGTGATCTGATGAGTACCAACGATCTGCTCTCACAAGAAGAGATCGATGCCCTGCTACATGGCGTCGACAGCGGCGATGTCAGCACCGAGGCCGAGGTCGAGGTGGATGCTGGGGGGATCTCGAGTTACGACTTCGCCAGTCAAGACAGGATCGTGCGTGGGCGTCTTCCGACCCTGGAGATGATCA
>AASF01001356.1 GCA_000168735.1 Candidatus Endoriftia persephone str. Hot96_1+Hot96_2
GCCAGTAGGGTGAGGCCGGCGCCTCACTAACGATGATCTCGAAGCTCTCGCTGTCATCGAGCTCGCCGTCGCTGACGCTCACCGTAAGGCTATGCGTGCCCACATCGGCCGCGCCGGGGGCCAAGATCAGGCTGGCGGTGCCATTGCCGTTGTCAATGAAGCTGGCGAAGGCTGGCAGCAGTGAGCTGGTAAAGCTCAGCGGGTCACCATTGAGATCACTGGCGGTAATCGCCACCACCGTACTCGCACCAACCAGCAAGGTCTGATTGCCGATCGGATTCAGTTGCGGCGCCAGATTGTCCAGTGGTTCGCTGACGCTGATGATGAAGGTCTCGCTGTCGTTGAGCTGCCCGTCACTGACATTCACCGTGATGCTGTGGTCACCCAAGTCACCCACGCCGGGAGTCAAGGTGAGGATCGCCGTGCCGTCGCCATTGTCGCTCATGCTGGCGAAGGCCGGCAGGGCGGAGCTGGAGAAGCTCAACGGGTCGCCATTGGTATCACTGGCAGAGATCAACAGCGCCGCGCTGTTACCCACCAGCAGTGCCTGGTCGCCGATGGACGCCAGCTGTGGTGCATCATTAGGCGGTCCATCGTTGGCCACCGTGAATGTGGTCTCGAAGCTCAGTTGACTGCCATGCCCTGAGATCCACCAGGCTGCGCAGAGTGTGCGCACCGTCGGCCAGATCAGTGGTGTCGAAGGGGTTGGCCGCGGAGCTCGACCCGCCCTGCAAGTCGTAGGGAGCCCTGCGCTCTGTTTTGAGCACCGAACCCGAACCGTCCAGGTAGAAGCGCACCTGTTCGATGCTGCCATCTTCCGGGAGCAGCCGTGCGTAGAGGTCGCCGACCACCACCGCCTCGGCCAGCGGCATGCTGCCAGCACGGTCCGCGGTCTCACTGTAGACCAGGCTGTAATCAGCCCAAGCAGGCAGACTGACAACGAGCACACATAGAGTGAAAAGAGCTCGTAAAAATAGCGTTTGACGTTTTGTCGCGTGAAATGAAGCCGGCTTTTGTGCTCTGCCTGCCGCTTGAGTCCTTATCCATGCTTTGCCCATCCCCTTGCCCCCCAGCAAAAAGCCGTGCCCAAGATTATTTTGGGAATACCCAAGCAAGAATTATGACAGCACTTTTTATTGTATTATTAAACAAGGGGTTACAACAAATAGACGAATCCTCGAAGATTGATCAGTGTAAAGATTTCCGACAACCGACTAAAGATCTGCATTCCCATGCTAAACCAACACCGATGTAACATCATTCCCAGCTTCACTTTGAAAACAGCAGACAAGGGCGCGATTCCTGCCGAAGGCCGATCCACCACAGACAGATAACCCACTGTTTTATTAGTAAAACATCGATCGAATCTATCTGTTTGGCTAAACCCTTTATCAGAGCCTCACTCGTTCCGAACATAAAAAAATAATTAAATTATTATTATGGTTAATGACTTAAAGCAGTATCTTAAGAAGGTAATTCATAAAAATGACTTAACTTCCCGCGCGACTTGTAAGATTTCTCGACCCTCCCAGCAACACGACTTAATTATGTTATTTGAGGGTGTTCGCCACATGAAACAGCCGGCCGTCCGAGATGGCCCCGTGGCTGTTCAGCTGTCTGTGCAACCAGCCTAACCCGCAGTGTTTTCAGCACCCCTGCTGTTCGGCAACCGTTAACAGCAGCTCGGGAATCGCATCAGCAGCGCCCAGATAGGGAGCCAGATCAATCACAACACCCGGGTAGATCTCGCGCGCCCGCGCCAGAATCTTGGGGATGTCCTGGCTCACGTGACGCCCGGCGGAGAGAAAGTAGGGCAACACCAGCAGATGATCTGCGCCGTTGGCGATACAATTGTGAATCCCTTCTAGAATCGAGGGCTCTGCCAGTTCCAGGAAGGCGCAGGCCACCTCTGAATAGAGCGGCCCCGCCCGCACCCTCACCCGCTCTGTGAGCTGGCGCACCTCCTGATTGGAGGCCTCACGGCGGCTGCCGTGGGCAACGATCAACAAGGCCTGTGTCACTGTCCCGCCTCCAGGCTCTTCTCGGCGATCTCGAACAGATCCCGCGACAGTCCTGGTTGCTGCAACACCCGCTCAAACTGCCCCTTCATCAAGGCCTGGCGTGCTCCATCATAGCGCCGCCAGCGGCTCATCAGACGCAACAGACGCGCTGCCAGCTGCGGATTGAGCGGGTCAAGCTCCAGCACCCGATCCGCCAGGAAAC
>AASF01001355.1 GCA_000168735.1 Candidatus Endoriftia persephone str. Hot96_1+Hot96_2
AAAATTAAATGATGATCAGCTTCCAAATTCAAATGATATTAGCTTTTCGGCAGGATGGGGTAATAAACCAATTGAAGATAGTGCTTTAAGTGCTATCGTAGAGCGGTGGTGTAAATGACATATAACAATCGCGTCAACTCGGGACACCCAAAAGCGTCGTTCGCTATCGCTCTCTATGCTTTTGGGTGCCGGTTACGCGAGGCGTTATATTTTCTGAGCCATGGACATATCAATCAAATTGGAAGTAGAAGACTGGTATCAATTCCAGTCATACCTTGAGAAAGAAATACCAAAGACCATGAAGTCTTGGACAAACAGCTTTTGGTTTAATCTTATTCTCTGGTTTGTATTAGCATTTTTCTTTATGGCTATATTTCAAAATACGGGTAAAGTCCATTGGCCAACGGTTGGTGTGGTATCCACATTCTTTATTCTCATATTTATCTTATTTATTTTTAATCTTAATAAGTTTAAAAGGGCTTGCGCTCCATCAAAGACTGGCGTGTTTATAGGCGAGCATCGGTTTGTTTTCAATGAGGAAGGAATAAAATCACAAGGACAGGGTTATGAGGGTACGCACAGTTGGTCGCTAGTGCAGCGAATTGAACGTACCAATGGAATGATTCTTATTTTTCTTGATACAGCATATGCATATGTTTTTCCGGAAAGCAAGCTTGAGAATCCAGAACAGGTATACAACTATATAAATGAGCAATATAAAAAAATATAACAAGGCCACTCAAGCCGACTGCTTTTCCTTCCGCTGCGCTCCAGAAAAAGCATCGGCTTAGTGGCAACGTTGGGCAACCAAGGCATCGCCATAGAATAAGCCGTGCACGGCAACAGGAAATTAAGTTTAAATCGGGTAGGGCCGGAGAGGCTTTGAGCCCAGACTATTCGGCATCATGGAGGATAGGTGGTTAATAGGGTCGGTCCCTGTCGAAAGATCATCTCGCTTTGCAAGGCTCAGGCAGGATGCGGCTTCGTTGTAAGTGCAGAAGTTGTCTGCACGTGCCTACAGGGAAATGATAGGCTTTAGGGTGTGAATAAGGGTGCAGGCTGCAAGGAAATCGAATTGAACCTTCCGCCTCAGAAAATTTGGTGGCAAAGGCATGGTGCAGGCTGAAAGGAAATCGAGTCAAGCCTTCCGCCTCAGAAAAGTCGAATCCTCAGGGAAGTAGAGTATTTTGAGTCATGGATACAGGCCAGCACAGAATTATGCCCAACAATGGGGCTCCAGTGGACGGCAAAAAGCTCCGCTCGTTCCTCGCTCCACTTTTTGTCACCACTAAGCCCAAATGTTAGCTGTATGAACAACATGGACCTTCAAGTAATCCTAAATAGTTTTGCGACAGATGTATTCCGTAGACAAGCGGACTACGATTATATCGCTGCGCGAATGAACTACAGAATGCAGTTAAGGCAGCAGTTTTTATGGTCATCGCAACAGGCTTTGGAAAAATATCTAAAAGCCATTCTTCTATACAACGGGAAAAGTGCAAGGTATTACATTCAAGAGAACACCTCAAAGAAAAAGGAATACGGCCACAATCTGAAAATACTCAATCAAGAAGTAGGTAAATTAGAATATTTAAAATACGAGTTGCCTGAGTGGGTGCCATCATTCCTTGAATATTTGACTGAGCTGGGCGGTTTTAACCGGTATCTATCAAAACCCTCCTACAATCATCCTGATGCCATGCATAAGC
>AASF01001354.1 GCA_000168735.1 Candidatus Endoriftia persephone str. Hot96_1+Hot96_2
TTTAAACGAATCGCCCTTGATCCAGTTCAATTTTCAGGACTACAAAAAGCCTGGACCATCGCCAGCAGAGCCTGGAAGTCACCGTGATCCGCCCGAACCTTGACAAACAGCGTCCGTGAGGAGGAGAAACCCGACTTCCTCGCCCCCGTCAGCCAGGCAGGCGGCGGCGAGACCGACCTGCCGAAGCGCCCCTCGGTGGAGTCGGCAGAGAGCCCGATCCCCACCTCCAAACCCTCCCCCACTCGCAGCTCCGTGATGGCACCCCCGGCCGGCACCACCGCAGGCAGCCAAGCAGCAGGTGATCGCAACCCCGCAGTGCCGAACGCAAACTGCAGGTCGAACAGCCCACTCCGAAACCGACACCGCGGCCCCACCGGCGGCCAGTTGCTCTCCAGCAAGACCCTGGAGATCGGCCGGCTCACCGCCGAGCTGGCAAGAGAAGACCCAGGCCTACGCCAAGCGCACCAAACGCCCGCGCCATCAGCGCCAGCACCAAGGAGTACAAGTATGCCGCCTATCTGGATGCCTGGCGGCGCAAGGTCGAGCGCATCGGCAACCTCAACTACCCGGATGCAGCAAAACGCCAGCAACTCTACGGCAACCTGGTACTGCACGTAGCGGTACGCGCCGACGGCACCATCGAGAAGGTCCGCGTGCTCCACTCCTCAGGCCACAAGATCCTTGACGATGCAGCGATCCGTATCGTACGCCTCGCCGCCCCCTACTCCCCATTTCCCAGCAACATCCGCGAAGAGATCGACGTACTCGACATCACCCGCACCTGGCAGTTCCTGCGCAGCAACCGGCTCG
>AASF01001353.1 GCA_000168735.1 Candidatus Endoriftia persephone str. Hot96_1+Hot96_2
GCGCGAATCGCCCTTGATCCCAATTCGGGGATGAGTGCTGCCCAATGGCTGGCGGCTGCGACAGAACAAAGAGATCGGCGGATGTGCTCAAGCGTTATGGCGATGAACGCCATGCACGTCGCATCGCGCGTGCCATCGTGGCGGCACGACAAGTTGAACCGATTCTGACCACCGGACGGCTGGCGGAGATCGTCAGCGCTGCCAACCCTGCCTGGGAAAAGGGCAAACACCCTGCGACACGCAGTTTTCAGGCGATTCGCATCTTCATTAATCGAGAACTGGATGACCTGCAGCAGTTTCTCGGTCAGGTACTGGAGGTGCTGCGCCCCGGTGGGAGGCTGGCGGTAATCAGCTTCCACTCGCTGGAGGACCGGATCGTCAAACGTTTCATGCGCGACCAGGCGAAGGGAGATCGCTTCCCTGCTGGTGTCCCGGTCACCCAGGCGCAGCTGCAGCCGCGTTTGAAACTGCTGGGCAAGGCGATACGGCCGGGTGCAGACGAGACCGAGTCGAACCCGCGGGCGCGCAGTGCCGTTTTGCGCGTTGCCGAGAGGCTTGCCTGATGTCGGCGCGGAGCTGGTTGCTCGCCCTTCTGATGGTTGCAGTGGTGCTGTCGGGGATCGGTGTGGTCTACGCAAAATACCTCAGCAGAAAGCAGTTTGTGCGTCTGCAGGAGTTACTGACAGAGCGGGAGAAGATCGGTATCGAATGGGGGCGTCTGCAGCTTGAGGAGAGCACACTCGCTACCCACTCGCGAGTGGAGCGGGTAGCGCGGGGCAGCCTCGGCATGCACCTGCCCCGATTCGATGAAGTGGCGGTGATAAGGCGCTGAGATGGCAGGCAAGCAAGAAAAAACGACAGCAGAGCGATACTGCGCGGGAACCCGGCTACCGGGGCCGGCGCTGGCTTGTGCTCAGGCATTTTTCTGCTCGCACTATGGTCTGTTGGTGTGGGGGGCGATCGACCAGCCAGTGCTGCAGACCACGTTTCTGCAGGAGCAGGGTGAGCGCCGTTACATGCGGGTGATGAAGGTGAGCGCCAGTCGCGGCATGATCAA
>AASF01001352.1 GCA_000168735.1 Candidatus Endoriftia persephone str. Hot96_1+Hot96_2
TGATCAGGTTACCAACGACATTGCGGTAGCACTGCGTACCCCGACTCAGCCATGCTGAAGATATCAAGATCAAATATGCCTGTGCGCTGACCCAGCTGGCGACTAGCGACGAGACTATAGAGGTGCCTTCGATCGGTGACAGGCCGCCGCGCAGGTTGTCGCGGCAGACCCTGGCCGAGGTGGTGGAGCCGCGGTACGAGGAGTTGATGATGCTGGTCCAGGCAGAGCTGCGGCGCAGTGGCTATGAAGATGTCATCGCCGGCGGCGTGGTGATGACCGGAGGCAGTGCAAAGATGGAGGGGGCGATCGAGCTGGCGGAGGAGGTCTTCCATATGCCCGTTCGGCTCGGAGTCCCGCAGACAGTGTCGGGGTTGGCAGATGTGGTACGCAATCCGATCTATTCGACCGGTGTGGGGTTGTTGCAGTTTGGTCGGCACAATCAGTATGGCGGCACATCGGAACCGATGGGCACAGGTGGCTTACGGGGGGCCTGGCAGAGCATGAAAAATTGGTTTCAAGACAATTTCTGAATGAGAGATTAAGGGCGCGGCTGAGGTAGGAACCTAGGAGGTAGGCAATGTTTGAGCTCTTGGATACACATAGTACAAACGCGGTAATCAAGGTTATCGGCGTGGGTGGCGGCGGCGGCAACGCGGTCAATCATATGGTGAATGGTGAGATCGAGGGCGTGGATTTCATCTGCGCCAATACCGATGCGCAGGCGCTGCGCAGCAGCGAGGTGCGTACGCTGTTGCAGCTCGGTTCAGATATCACCAAAGGACTAGGTGCAGGAGCGAATCCCGAGATTGGCCGGCAGGCGGCACAGGATGATCGGGACCGTATCGTTGAGGTACTGGAGGGGGCCGATATGATCTTCATCACCGCTGGGATGGGTGGTGGTACTGGTACCGGGGCGGCGCCGGTGGTCGCGGAGATCGCCAAGGAGATGGGGGTGCTGACGGTGGCGGTGGTTACCAAGCCCTTCGCTTTTGAGGGCGGTCGTCGCATGAAGGTGGCCGAGGCGGGAATTGAGGAGTTGGCCAAGTGCGTCGACTCGTTGATCACCATCCCCAACGAAAAGCTGCTAGCGGTGCTCGGCAAGGACATGAGTCTGCTGAATGCTTTTAAGGCAGCCAACGATGTGTTGCTGAATGCGGTGCAGGGTATTGCCGAGCTGATCACTCGTCCTGGCCTGATCAACGTCGACTTCGCCGACGTTAAGACAGTGATGTCGGAGATGGGATCGGCGATGATGGGCTCGGGTGAGGCGACCGGTGAAAACCGCGCCCGTGAGGCGGCCGAGCGTGCTATTCGCAGCCCGCTGCTGGAGGATATCAACCTCTCGGGGGCGAAGGGCATTCTGGTCAATATCACCGCCGGTCTAAATCTTGCCATCGGTGAGTTCGATGAGGTGGGCAGTACCGTGCGTGAGTTTGCAGGATGATGACGCATACGGTTGTGGTTGGTACCGTGATTGATCCAGAGATGCAGGATGAAATGCGGGTGACCGTAGTGGCGACTGGCCTGGGTGAGATCGCACAGATCGCAGAACTTCCCAGTAAGCGCCAGGAGGAGCCGAAGGCAGCGCCGCCGGTGACCCTGGTTGATGCAGATGTGGGGTTCGGTGATC
>AASF01001351.1 GCA_000168735.1 Candidatus Endoriftia persephone str. Hot96_1+Hot96_2
TTTAAACGAATCGCCTGATCAGACGCAGATCCGGTGCCACCCGGATAAACTCCGTCAGCGCATCGCCCCAGATGTAATCGAAGGCAACCGGTGCCGGGATGGGGCCGTTGGCCTCTTCTGCAATCTCCACATAGCCCAGGGCTGAGGTCATATAGGATTCGTAGATCTCGGGGGATGAGGGGTTGGGCAGTACTTGGTCGATGCCGCGACCGGTCATCACGTCGCCACAGAGAAACAGCGTGACGGGATCGGTTTTGTTCTCTGCCTCATGATGAGTCATGCGCTGTGTCCTCGCCCCTGGCCACGGGCTCCGCTACCGAGGGCCAAGCAGCCCCAGGCCCAGCCAGGAAAGCATCCGACGGCGTTGCACGGCTACTCCAGCATGGCGGCAAGCTGGCGCCATCAAGGTGTCCTGGTCAGTGTAGAGCAAACCCCTCATCCCACAGCTGCAGGCCCGTTCTATATTGCCGGGTGCATCATCGATAAAGATGACCTGCTGTGGTGCCAGTCCCAAGCTCTGTACCGTGTCATCGAAGAGGGAGGCATCACGCTTGCCCCTTGGCGAGCCGATAGCTGACGAAGGCGTGATCGAACTCACCGGCGAAGTGCTGCTGCTCATCCAGCAGGTCCAGCCAGTCGGTCTGATCACTGAGGATACCGGTCATGTAGCCACGCGCCCGCAGTTTCCGGACCAGTTGGATTATCCATGGTCGCACCACGAAGCGCGTCAGTACCTCATGCCGCAGTGAGACATCGTCACCCGTCATGCCCGTGCGCCTTCGCAGCAGATCCCAGAAGGCCGCTTCACTGCCTCTTCCCGTGACATAACCTGAGTCGTATACGGCGTCCATCGCCTGCGCCGGCAATGTCTCGGCATCCAGCCCCTGCTGCCTGGCGATCGCCCTGAGTCCTTCAACGAAGCCCTCCGCGGCGATGACCCCGCCAAAGTCGAACAAGATGGCGCAGATCTGGCTATCCTGTTTCTGTTTCATATTATTTGTTGAGTCCAGTTTAAGCGGGGGTTTGGCTAGGGTATTCATTGGAGATTCGAATACCTTCATGGATACGGGAAGTGCCACACGGGAACACGCAGCCCTTAGTTCATTATAAAGCTGCTGCGGGTTTCGCTGGTAACGGCGTGAGAAGTGAAACGGCACCAGGCGGGATACCCGGGCCTTGGTAGCGATCTCTCCCGCGGCACGGTGGGTCAGATGACCATTCTTCGCCGCATTCTCTGCATCACCCTCGCTGAAGGTGGCCTCACAGAACAGGGTATGAGCATTACGGGCCAGAGCTACCAGTTTTTCCCGGTTTTCTGGCGTATCGGCCAGGTCAGTGGCATACACCAGCTTCTTACCTGGCATCACCAGTATCAGTTCGTCGCCCAGTTCACCCACACTGGCCTCACTACCGTCTGGCAGGTAGACAGGTGCCTTCAGGTTGCCGGCCATGAGCTGCTGCTTCAGCTCAGTAAGCCAGGGTCCGGGCTCCAGTCCCCGTGTTTGCAGCCGATCCTTACGTACGTTGAGGGTCTTCGCCAGTTCCAGGGCATAGGCGAGCACCGGTGTATGGTGGTCCAGTTGCACCGTGCGAACCCGAAACCCCGACTCTTCCAGCAGGACACCGTCTGTTACCTCCACCTCTTCCAGCACCTCTCGCCCCGCTATGCCGGCCTGTAGGCGAACGCGTTTAAGACGTTGTCCGTGGAGTTCCGCCACTTCAAAGGCGGGGCCATTCTTACCGATGCGGTCCCACAGGAAGCTGTTGATGAAACAGACAACATGCTCTATCAGGCCCGGTGGTCCATAGATCCTGCAGGGTGGAAACTCGCCAAGCCGTGAACGCAACAGCCACTGAAAACCACTCAGGTGATCCATA
>AASF01001350.1 GCA_000168735.1 Candidatus Endoriftia persephone str. Hot96_1+Hot96_2
GGAATTGAATTAGCGGCCGTTAATTCGCCCTTGATCAACGCCGACAACTTCAAACCGGGCTATGTGACCCCGGACGACCAGTGGGACAACTACTGGCGCGCCGGCCCCAACGCCTTGCTCGGCTGGGACTCGGCCCTGCCGGGTAGCGGCAACGGCGCCAAATCCCTCGGTGTGGAGCTGGCCAACAGTCAGGCCTTCGCCAGTTGCCAGGCGAAGAAGGTCTTCAAGGCGGTCTGCCTGCGCGAGCCGGTGGACAGCGCCGACCACGCCCAGATAGCTGCTATGAGCGACTCCTTCCGGGCCAATAACTACAGCCTGAAACGGCTCTTCGCCGAGTCGGCGGTCTACTGCCCGGGGGGAGTGATGCGATCAGCCAATCTAATTAGAGGGGCCAGTCGTGGCTCGCTCATTCTCAGCCTACTCGCTGGCCTGCTGCTGGGTGGTTGCATGGAGGGGGTCAGCACTACCGCCAATCCGCAGACCCAGGCTCCGGCGCAGGGCCGGCCTACAGTGGCCCCGGCAGCGCGCACCGACGATGCTCAGGCGTTTCGCCTCCACCTCTGGGAACCGCTGCGTGCCACTAACCGCTGTGGCGCCTGCCATAGCGTCGGCGGGCAGTCGCCCCAGTTCGTGCGGGATGATGATGTCAATCTCGCCTACAGCGCGGCCAATCCGCTGGTCGATCTTAGCGCCACCGCCGACTCGCGCCTGGTTAGCAAGGTCGGTGCTGGCCACAATTGCTGGCTCGACAGCGATGCCGCCTGTGCCGCG
>AASF01001349.1 GCA_000168735.1 Candidatus Endoriftia persephone str. Hot96_1+Hot96_2
ATCAATGATCCGGATCAGTTTGATTTCATCGAGTTGCTCGATTTCGATTATGAGGGGAATTTACCCTCTTGGTACTCATCTTTTGCGTTGCTGTTTGCCGCAATCCTGCTTGCAGTGATTAGCCGGTATCACTATCTGGAGAAGGAGCGATATCGCCATCATTGGTTTGGGCTTGCGTTGATTTTTCTGTTTCTTTCGCTTGATGAGGGTGCCCAGATTCATGAAGGGATTGGTGATCTTGTCTCTAACATTGTTCCAGCAGAAGGTGTGTTCTATTTTGCTTGGGTAATACCCTATGGAATTGCCGCTATTGTTTTTCTGATCTCCTACCTAAAGTTTCTCTTTTCCCTCCCAAAGCTTCTAAGAATTCAATATTGTTATTTCCGGTGGATTATTTCTGTTGGGTGCGATTGGATTGGAACTGATTGGAGCGAGGGAGGCCGCAGCGCACGGGTACAGCGAACTATTCTCTATAGTTTTTTGTACACGGGTTGAAGAAGCGTCTGGTGAGCATGTTAGGGGTTGTGCTGTTTGTCTATGCCCTAACGGGCCTCATAAAGTAGAAGGCTTGGTGCATTGACTCTCGAGTTTCGCGTTAACTGATCTTTTTGTGATTGGTTGTAGAGTTGCAAGTCAGAAACTATTTTTCTGATCCTGTCGTCACTCCAGGACGCAGAAAAAACCCCTCGTTGAAGAGGGGCGATAAACCCGGCGGGGCGGTGTTAACAGGCCTAGTTCAACTCAATGGTGCCATCAGGTTGGTACTGAATGTAAGCGACATTGGCATTAAGTGTCAGATTGTCACTGTCACTCAGGTAGGCGCGGAGCACTGTATCGCTACCATCGGCTTCACCCTTAGGAGCCTGTTCCATCGGTAAATACGATCCAGCCGACATTCCATGTCTCGGAACCGGAACAGGTTGCCCCATCATCTGACGCACAGATGGTGACCGGCAAGTCCCGACTTTACCGATTCTGTTCTGGCATATTGCAGATGTGAAACTAAATTATGGCTTTCTGCCGTTATCTGATTGTTTGCGCTCAGCTGATTGTAAGCGGGGACACCAACCAACAGCAGTACCAGG
>AASF01001348.1 GCA_000168735.1 Candidatus Endoriftia persephone str. Hot96_1+Hot96_2
CTTAATCACTTATCTATTGCGGCATCACTATTCAAACAAATGGAGCCACCTCTTTACAAGAGAGTGGCATCGGTTTTACCAAACAGTAGTGTCTATGTGCAGCTATTGGATCTTTCGCTCTTGATCCTCATCGTGTGGTCGACCGCACGTTTTAAATTTCAAAGCCTTCGCTCCCTGCTCTTGATGGGCCTTTAATCAACGGCTAACCGTATCAACATACCCCTTATGATTTCACCTATCCCGTACTGGTCATTCCTTTTTTCCGAAACTGTACCGCTTGGCGTCGTTTCTCTTCCAAGGCAGAAGACGGCAGTTAGCGTGCATCTATCTTGTCCATACATGTCATGGCCAAGTTAACAGATAAGATGAATTAAGGTCTCTGTCGGGAAAATATATGTGATTTGCCACACTTTAGTGTGGCATATAACCTATTGATTTTATAGGTCTTTTATTAGAACATCCCTTTCGTTTCTAGGGGGGATGTTCCCTTGGCTTATTCTGGAATTGTTGTGTGTGACCAGTCGCATGCCCCCGCTTGGAATAGGTGACGCAGGTAGATGAGTGAGCGTTTCAGCGGCGTCCACCGGTCAGCGGAGCGGAGAGGTTTTCATGCAGAGCCTCTTTGACGTGCCAGGCCTTGGTGGTCTTCATTCATGATCGGGTCAAGCAGTACAACATGGCACCCTAGCACTTCGAGGTGAATCCTTTCTGCGGGCGAGCCCAGGGAACCGTGACCTGTGTTGTCTTACCGCACTGTTTAAATACACCCGCGGGAAGATCGGCCGGCTTCATTGAGATATTCGTTAAATTCAGGTTGTCTTGGCTATTTATGCCAGTTACCTGAAGATTCTATGAAAATCGTTATGCCCAGCTTGGTAGCTACAAATAGATTCGATAGGCAAAAACAATGAAAGAAAAACTGATTATATCAACACTTGTATCTGCTTCACTGACACCTTCATTGTTGTTTGCGGATGAGCCAACCACTATTGATGAGACAGCAAACAAAATTATTATTAATGAAGGAGAAATAAAAAACCGGAATATTGAACATATTAAAGATGTCTTAGACACCACAAGCGGAGTCGAAACAGATGGCCAAAGCTTAAGTGTTCGTGGTGTAGGGAGTGATGGGCGAGGGATAGCGGTCACTGATGACGGGGTCAGTTTGACAGATGTTTCTGGTGCTTTTTCTACCGATATCGACACCAGTGAACTTGAAAAGCTCATCGTCTACAAAGGTCCTGGATCAATATACTCTGTAAATGGCACAGGCGGAGTCTTAAAGGCGAAATCGAAATCTGTTTTTAAAATGGATAACAACATCAAGGCCACTATTGGAAGTTATGGATATAAATATCTAAAATTAAACGCACACACCTACTTTGATGTCGATAGTTTGATTAATTTTACATACTCAAGGAAGGAGGATGATAATGATTATAAAGATCATTCACAGCAGCGCGACAACCGCTATACGTTAAAATTTGGCCGGATCATAAGTGACACCTCATCTGTTGAAGTCAGCTTTAAATACAATGATTCGTTTAAAGAAAAAATACAGTCAATTACTAGATTCGGGTTCTTATGGATTACCCTGAATGGAAATACCGTCCAGAATGATGGTCTATGGGTCTTCAATTCCAGAGACACGCAGACAAAGACCGCTGATTTTAAGTACAGAAAATATATTAACAATGATCTATTCAAAGTAAGTGCTTTTTTCAGCACAAAAAACTCTACGTATTACAATAACGGAAAAATCAATGTTAATAACGATAACTATAATGCGGGGATAGATGTTGAGTACGATAAGGCAATAGGCTCGCATGAATTGCT
>AASF01001347.1 GCA_000168735.1 Candidatus Endoriftia persephone str. Hot96_1+Hot96_2
TCAGTGATGGCCGTGGCGCTGGCGCGCCGCTCGACTACGCAATCGATACCTGCCTGCAGCAAGGAGCGCAGATCGATCTGCTGCTGCATGGAGAGATCGAACAGAGCCGCATCAACGAGCTGGAAGAGCAGCTGCGCCAAGCTGGCGTTATCAGCCGCACCCTCCCGCTCGGTTCCGACGTCACCACCGGAATCCTCGAATATATCTGCAATCACCCTTCACTGCTGTTCCTGGTGGGAATACCTGACGACACCAGCGTCCGAGTACTGGTTGAAGAGGTGATCCCGCATCACGGCGGGCAGATCCCGGTGCCGCTGGTACTGATCGGAAGACCGCAGACCAGAAGTGAGCTATCAGCGCTCCGCCGCCTAAATTTCACCATCGACCCGGCCGACCGGTGCCGGGCAGATAATCCAGACAACAACACTATTTGCTCCATATCAAGAGGAGAGAGATGAACAAACTTGCAGATGAAGAACAGACGATTGCCGCCCCCGGCATTCTGTCGCCAAAACAGATCATAGCCGCCGCCATCTTCCTGGCCGGCGCCCCTGCTACTCGCCTGGGCGGTGCCGAGCGTCGAGATCGCCTGGGTCGGCGCGATCCTGATGCTGACCATCTACCTGTTCGCCTTCGAGGTGGTAGGCGTCGATGTGGCAGCAATCACCGTGATGGTGCTGCTCGGACTAACCCAGTTTGCTGGCGCCCTACATGGGACTGGATCAGGGACTGGTGGATACCAAGCATCTGTTCGACGGCTTCTCCTCCAACGCAGTGATCTCGATCATCGCGGTGATGATC
>AASF01001346.1 GCA_000168735.1 Candidatus Endoriftia persephone str. Hot96_1+Hot96_2
CTTGATCAACCGGTTATTCGACAGGTTTGTCGTGTTGGAGTGGAGAGGCATGCAGATAGGTCGTCCAGCGGGCATCGCTGCACAGATTTTTTTTGGTGTCCTGCTGGCGCTGAACCTGACCACAGGATTGGCCGCAACGGCCGAGAAAGAGCGGGAGGCCGCCCGCATGGCTGGCAACGGATGATGACCGCGGTACGCGCTCTGAACTATCAGGGCACATTCATCTATTTGCACGACAACCAGCTGGAGAGTATCCGGGTGGTGCATGCAGTCAGAGGATGGCCAGATCAGGGAGCATCTGATCTCACTCAACGGTGCCCCGCGGGAGGTGATTCGCGATAAACGCTCAATCACCTGCGTTCGCCCCGAGAGCCAGCAAATCTCCATCGATAAGCGCCCACCCAGCAACAAGTTTCTCGATCTGCTACCCCAAGACCTCGACAAACTCACCCCTCACTACGCATTTCGTACCCTCGGCACGGCCCGGATTGCGGGCCATCAGTCGAAGGTGGTGGCGATCATCCCACGGGATGACTACCGCTACGGCTATCGTTTCTATCTCGATCAGGAGAGCGCCCTGCCACTCAAGTCGGACCTGATGGATGAGCAGGGGCAGGCGCTGGAACAGACCATGTTCACCAGCCTCGAGATCGGTGTCGCCGAGTGGAACATCGACGAATCCAACAAACAGCGTGGCATCACCATCCGTAAATCAGACCTGCCACGGAGTGAAATAGAGTCGGACAGGCCTCAGTGGCACTTTGAATCCTTGCCCGCCGGTTTTGTGGTGACCAGCCGTTCCAGGGTGCCAGACACCGCTAATGGCGGTGTAATCGACCACTATGTGTTAAGTGACGGGCTAGCCTCTCTCTCCATCTTCATCGAAGCGCCCAGGCGAGGGGGGGGCGCTGGAGCGCCCATCACGTCTGGGTGCGATCAACGCTTGGGGTGGCCGGCGTGCTGATC
>AASF01001345.1 GCA_000168735.1 Candidatus Endoriftia persephone str. Hot96_1+Hot96_2
CATCGTTTGCTACGAGAACTGGAACATGATCCTTATCATTCCAAAACCAAATTGGGAAGAACCGACAGTCTGTCCAGTTTGCAGTGCGGTATACCATAAAGGACATTGGCAATGGGGTACGATACCGGCGGATGCACATGAAACGATGTGTCCGGCATGCCATCGAATTCATGACAAGGTGCCGGCCGGTTTTCTTACAATCAGCGGCGATTTTTATGTGCAACATAAAGATGAAATCCAGGCGCTGATTCTTAAAGTAGAAAAACGGGAAAAAAGCGAACATCCGCTTAAACGTATCATGGGAACGGAGACGGAGGATGGTGAAATGATTTATAGCTTTACTGATGCGCATCTGGCGAGAGGAGCGGGGGAAGCCTTGCATCATGCCTATAAGGGCAAACTGGATTATCAGTATACGGAGGGCGATATTATGCTTCGTGTTAGCTGGAAGCGTTAAATCGTTATACAAGCCCAATAATCTGGCGCCGACTATTTGCAGGTCGGAATGAGCAATACAGGGAATATACAATCATATGGACAAGGTTTCATGCTATAGGCATTGTCAAATTGCAACTTCTACGGGACCCACTACCACCTCTGCGGGCTCCGCCGTGGGAGGACGATTGGCCGGGGGGTAGCCAGGATCCCTCTGAGCTATGAGTTAACACATGAGCCGTTGCCTGCGAGAGGAGCGGAGCCTGTTAAATCGGCATTGCGTCGAGAAAGCAAATTCCTATCCCTTGAACTCGTCTGACTGGAGATCCAGGAGGATCAACACGCTTCTCGACCTTCTGCACAATGGGTTATCTCGAACTCCAGTGTGGAGTGGGAGATGGAGAACCGCTGCGTTAATACCTCTTTGAGGGCTGCCTTGGTTGGTTCCATTTGACTAACATCTGAGGTCACCACATGCGCTTCCAGCGCGTTGCGGGTATTCATCAAGCTGCCAGCATATGGACGTGATGGACGTTGCTTACGCCGGCCACCTGGCTGCATGGCATGGATGACATCATCGATAACAATATCTTTCGGCGTGCCCTGCATGAGGATGTGCAGGGTTTGTGGCAACATCGTGGCGGCCTGATAGAGTACGTAGGTGGCGATGAGCAGCGTCAGCAGCGTGTCACTCCAGTACCAGCCATAGAGCAGAATCAGGGCGCCGGCGATGATGACCCCGACCGAGGCCAGGGCGTCCGAGACGTTATGCAGGAAGGCGGCGCGGATGTTCATGCTGGTTTTGGACATATGGTAGGTGAGTATC
>AASF01001344.1 GCA_000168735.1 Candidatus Endoriftia persephone str. Hot96_1+Hot96_2
TGAATTAGCGGCCGCGAATCGCCCTTAGCTTACGAACAGTCTGCTAGTCGGTCTTTTCTGCCTTCATCGCCTGCGGATAATTGTGTGAAGTCTTTGGCCCGATAGGGGGCGGCTGAACAGGAAGCCCTGCAGTTCGTCGCAGCCCGATGGTGCGCAGGAACCCAGCCTGGGATTCATTCTCGACCCCTTCGGCAATCACCTTTATGTTGAGGCTGTGGCCCAAAGCGACCACGGCGCGGCAGATTGCTTCGTCTTCGGAATCGACGCTGATGTCCCGCACCAGGGAGCGATTGATCTTGAGGCAGTTGACCGGCAGCTGTTTGAGTTTGGCGAGGGAGGAGTAGCCGGTGCCAAAGCCATCGATCGCTAGCATCACTCCCAATTCCCGCAGACCATGCAGGACGTCAATTGCCGTGTCTTGGGNCCGTTGCATGCAAGTTGTGGGTTCGGTGATCTCCAGCTCCAGCCGAGTCGGGTCCATACGCGTGTGTTGCAGGATCTGGGGCAGCTGCTGTCCGAGGCAGGTGGAGGAGATCTGCCCCCGGGGAGAGATTGACTGCCATGCGAAATCCCAGGCAGGCCTGTCTGCTGCCAAGTGACCGTCTGTATGCAGGCATGTTCCAGAACCCAGCGGGCCACGTCCTCGATCAATCCGGTCTCCTCCAGAATCGGGATGAACTGCTCCGGGGGAGATTAGTCCCCGTTGTGGATGGCGCCAGCGCAGCAGGGCCTCGGTGCCGACAATGCAACCGCTGTTGGCCTCCACTTGGGGCTGGT
>AASF01001343.1 GCA_000168735.1 Candidatus Endoriftia persephone str. Hot96_1+Hot96_2
TTGATCAGGAGGCTCAGGACTACCTAAAACAGTTCGAGTGCGCAGAGGCTGCACGTCCGGGACGGTGAACAGGATCATCGAACTGCTACCCGCCAGCGAACTCAATGAAACCCGGCTGGTTGGCAGCCTGGGCATGAGGCTGCGCAATCTCGCAGCGGCAGTTGAAACATGTCGGCTGCCCGGCCACACATCGTATCGGTCGACCACACCACGAGGTTAGCCTCCCCCTTCCTCTACGCCTACCGTCACACATGACAGGGCTGCCTGAGCTGACTATGGCACCATTGTCTCGGCCGACTATGATTGTGACGCTGAGCTTCAAGTCGGTAGATTTGCTGGTATCGTTTATCTAGCAAAAACAACAACGGCAAAAAGGTACCCCAGTGACCCACAAAGCTAGAAAAAGATTCGGCCAGAACTTCCTGCACGATCCAGGCATCATCCAGCGCATCATTGATGCGATTGCCCCACGCCCAAACGACAACCTGGTGGAGATCGGCCCCAGGCCAGGGGCGCAATCACCCGCGAATTGCTGCGGCGCTGCGGAACGCTGCAGGTGGTGGAGCTGGACCGAGATCTGATCGGCCCGCTGGCCGACAGCTGTGCGACACTGGGCGAGCTGACGATCCACAGCGCCGATGCGTTGAAGTTCGACTTCACTGCCCTGGCCAGCCCCGAGCGGCCATTGCGGGTAGTGGGCAACCTGCCTTACAACATCTCCACCCCGCTGTTGTTTCATCTGCTGAGCCAGGCGGCGCAGATCAGCGATATGCACTTCATGCTGCAGA
>AASF01001342.1 GCA_000168735.1 Candidatus Endoriftia persephone str. Hot96_1+Hot96_2
CGCCTTGATCAGAGCTGGCGGTGCACCATTGGCCAGCAGAATATCCCGCACCTCCCGGAGCACGATTATCACCGAGTTGGCGGTTCAGCGTGTCCTGAGCGGGCGCGGTTGGCGTAGCGCTGGCGGTCTGCAAAGCCTTCGATGGTGATCTTGGAAGTTCATCTGTTTCATGGCGAGCGCCATGCGCATCAGGCCGAGCAGTTGGGCTGTCGGGTACGTCATGCTGTCCGGTCTCGAAGAAGGTGCGGAAGAGCACTGCGTCTGGTGCGTACAAGTCCGTGTCGTATCCTTGCGCCTCGATCTGGGTCTTTACATGCGCCGCGTAGCTGGCCAGTGAACCCTGAGCGGTGCTAGTGGCGCTGGTTGCAGGTGAGTCGTCGAGGGTGTAGACGGTGTCAGCATCGGTGCCGATCCGCAGGATGCCGCTGTCGAAACCACCGGAGAGGAAGGCTACGGTATTCGCGGTGACCTGCACCTTATCTGCCGCAGCATCAGTGGTGATGGTCAGGGGGGATGGCTCAAGCTGATAGAGCACCCTGGCGATCCCGGCGCTGTCGCTGCTGGTGAGGGCATTCTGCAGGTTGCGGATGCGCTCCCCGGGGTGAGGTTCCGGTCAGTGGGAAGTTCTGCCCACCGACGGTGAGCACGCCGCTGGAGGCCGAGGTGATCTCTACATTTGCCTGGCGTGTTTCGGTGCGGCTGCTGGAGCCGCTTTCACTGCTGCTCTCGCTTTCGCTGCTGCTGCCAGAACTCGTCGTGGTGTCGTTGAGCGATCCGCTCAGATTCAGACCCAGGCTCAGGTTTTTTTCGACCCGCAGGCTCAATTGCAGCGAACAGGTGATGTCTGCGTGTTGGTAGTGGTAGAAGGCTGGTGAGAGTCCTAGGTCGAGTAGGGTTTTACCGCCCAGCCCTTCGCGTGGCTCGATGAACTCGGCGATCTGATCGACCGAGTTTTCGTCTAGTGCCTTCTGTGCCTCGGCGATACCCGAGCCCGAGGCTCTTGATAAACTCGGCGACACTGGCATCGGCCAATACCTGCCCCGGGTGTCAATCCATCGTAGTCAGCCATGGTCTTCTCCTTTGCAAAACGGGCGATGGGTTACCCGGTCAGGGCCTTTGCGGGCGTCCAGGGACTGTACTCTGTGGGTTGTATGAGAGAGGGGTTGCACGTCTGCCATCGACCTGATCAAGG
>AASF01001341.1 GCA_000168735.1 Candidatus Endoriftia persephone str. Hot96_1+Hot96_2
TCACTTAGGCGAATGAATTAGCGGCGCGAATCGCCCTGATCATGAGTATGAAAAGTGACCAGCCTGATATGAACCTGCCGCAAGCTGCTGGGGACTACCCTGGACTGCAAGTGGCGCGGTGGGTTGTCGCCCCGTGGGTGTTCTTGCTACACGGCTGTCGCCGGTGCAGTGAACTGCGACAGAAGGCGCCTCCTCCAAGCACCGGCTGGGGGATGGCTGATCGATGCAAACAAGTGTGCTGATGGCTGCAGCGCATGTGTCGATGCCTGTAACCAGGAGCATGGGCTGGACCTCTCACGGGCCGCCCTGGAAACGGATGCGCAGTGGATTCGCACCGTCAAGTTGCGCCGAATCNNTGCATACCCGGNTCGGNTGAAAATCGCCTGGGTGATGATGTGCCAGCACTGGTGAAACTCCACCCTGGGGTGGACGTCTTGTCCAACCGGGGGCTTCATTCAAACGCGCTGATGGTATTTGTGCTGGTGGATCGACATCGCTGCATCGGCTGACGCTACTGCATGATGGCTTGTCCCTACAAGGCACGCTCCTTTGTGCATGAAACGCTGGAGAATCAGTCGATCAACCAGCCTAGAGGTAAGGGTTGCGTTGAGGGTTGCACCCTCTGTGTGCATCGTATCGATCGGGGGAGAACTGGTCACTGCCTGTCAGGAGGCTTGTGCCAAAGAGGGTCATAACGCGATCCTGTTTGGTGATCTGAACGATCCCGAAAGCGATCTCTCAGAGGCCCTAAGAGAACACAACAGTCAGCAGATTCGCGCCGACCTCAAGTTGAACACCGGCGGTACGCTACACCAATATCTGATGGCCAGGGGNCCGAACAACAATGACGAAAATGCATTATCGCGAGCTCTACTGTGGTACGCCGCTACGTTTCTGGGCGGGCTTGGCACTACTCGGCGCAATTGTCGCGATTGGTATGGGTGCCGCGTACTACATGGAGCATCATGGTCACTGGGTGACCGGCATGACCAACCAGGTGGTCTGGGGTCTGCCTCATGTGTTTGCGATCTTTCTGATCGTGGCTGCATCCGGCGCGCTCAATGTGGCATCGATCGGTTCGGTGTTTGGCGGGCCGATGTACAAGCCGCTGGGACGCTATTCCGGGCTGCTGGCGATCGGCCTTCTGGCCGGTGGACTGGCGGTGCTGATGCTTGATCTGGGGCGTCCAGACCGCCTGATCGTGGCGATGACCAGCTACAATTTTAAGTCGATCTTTGCCTGGAATGTCATCCTTTATTCAGGATTTTTCGGCATCGTCGGTGTCTACCTCTGGGTCATGATGGACCGCACGGTGAATCGCTTCTACCGCCCCGCTTGCCTTTGCGGCCTTCTTCTGGCGCCTGATGCTCACCACTGGTACTGGCTCGATCTTCGGTTTCCTTGTGGCCCGTGAGGCCTATGACGCAGCGATTATGGCACCGATGTTCATCATCATGTCGTTCAGCTATGGTCTGGCATTCTTCATTATCACCCTGCAGTCGGCCTACGCCTGGGGCGATCGTCAGCTAGGTGATCTTCGCCTCGCCAAGCTGAAGAATCTGCTTGGTGTGTTTATCGGTGCGGTGCTCTATTTCACCTTGGCTTACCATCTCACTAATCTCTACATCACTCAGCATCACGGCATTGAGGCCTTTATCCTGCTCAATGGCGGTGTCTACACGGTGATGTTCTGGTTGGGACAGATTGTTATCGGCTCTCTTATTCCACTGGTTCTGATCTATTCGCCCGGCCTTTGTGGCATCCCCGTTGGGCAGTTGCTGCTGCCTCGGTGATGGTTCTTATCGGTGGCTTCTTCCAGGTCTATCTGATCGTCATCCGGAGGCCAGGTCTTCCCGATGACCATTTTTCCGGGTAAAGAGGTATATCGAAAGTAGCTTCTATGACGGCGTGATC
>AASF01001340.1 GCA_000168735.1 Candidatus Endoriftia persephone str. Hot96_1+Hot96_2
GATCACCCCCAAAAGCTGGAACGCAAGCCTCGCCCCCGGTGGTGACACAACCGTCGGCTTCTGTGCCGACGGCCACAACAACCTGTCACTCACATCGGCTGTAACCGGCCAATAGAGGGCAGCCTCAAGAGCGGCCCAGTAGCCAGGATAACAACCATTCCAGCTACTGGGTCAGCCCCTTCCAGATAGCTGCCGCGCTGTCGACCAGGCCATCCACCCCAGCAGCAGGCTGGCGGCGATCAGCACGCCCCACAGCAACCAGCGTTTCCGCCCCCCCATCAATGGCGCGGCCAATACCACCTCCCCCGCCAGGGGTTCGGGGGCGCCCAACCGAAGTTGTCGGCCGATCAACGGCTCCTGCTGCCCGCTGGTCAACTCCTGCCACAATCCACTGCTCTGTTGGGTCCGCACCCGGACACTGCCGTAGGCGAGCAGGAACGGCCCCGCCCCCCGGGCGGCAAAGCGCAGCCGGTGGGGATTCCAGCGCAACACGATACGGGGCGGCGTAGCGCCGAAGCCACCGCCCGACGGGTCCAGCTGCAGCCGCCAATCACGATCACCGTTCGACTTCACCGCCAAGCGGGTCTGCACAATCGGCTCGCCCTCACTCCGCAGGCGGGTAGATCAGCCCGGCGGCCCGCCGCCGCCACGCCTGCTTTGGCCCGGCCCGGGATGAGAGCCAGACCCACGCCAGGCTATTCGGCTCCTGGGGCAAGATCTCGACTCCGCTCAGGGGCAGACTGGCAGGGATCTGGAAGCGGTACTCCCCCGCCGCCACCCGTTGCAGATCGGCGATCACCATCGACTCGGGCTCGATCACAGGCGGGGCCCCGCCAAGTTCAAGCTGGACGCCACTGAGCCTGATCGGTCGGCCCTGATCGGCCGGGGTCAGACGCAAATAGCGGGCCGGCTGCCCACCGAGCGGGATCCTCTGCCGCTGCAACCGTTCGCCGTTGTGCTGGAGGTCGGCGATCACCGCACTGTCGCTGAGCAGCGACCAGTGGCTCAGGTCGTCGCTCTGCTCCAGCCTGAGACGCTGCACAAAGCCTCGCTCCCCGGCTGCCCACTGCAGGATCAGCCCCTCAACGGCGGGAGGTTCATCGTCCCCCCACAGTTGCAGCAGATAGCCATGCAGCACCTCATCCTGAGACTGTTTTATTTCGCGGGTGTAGAGGGCCAGCTGACCATCCCCAGCCGGCTGACTCATCTGCATCGCGATCAGCTGAAGCGTGGCCTCGCTGGGACCGAAGAGCGGGAAAAGCTTGACCTGCCGCAGCTGTTTTTCAGCCGGCTGCTGACTGGACAGCCGTTGCAGTGACATGGGGCACTTGGCTCCCTTGTGGCGTTGAACAGGCTCAGGTCGCCCAGATCACTGCGCACAACCCCCTGGTAGACCGCCAGTGGCACCGACAACTCATAGAGTGGCCTCTCACCGCTGGGATGCAGCCTTATCCCCCAGGCGAAATCGGCCGGCGCCAGTGCAGTTCGATCGGCCACCGCCAAGGTGGAGAGCAGCAGCAGAGACAACAGAATCGTGGACTTCATGGCTGCTCCTCCACGCTCTCTAACTGGGGCTGGCGGGGTGGCACCGGAGCAAGATAGCCCACCAGCAACAGCAGCGCCCCTACTCCGAGAAAGGCGACAATACGCGCCAGGGTGGCAGTGTTGGAGAGATCGATCAGGAACAGCTTCACCACCACCAGCCCCATCAACCCGGCGCCAGCCAACCAGAGCAGACGATAGCGGCGGCGGTGGCCCACCACCATTCCGACCAGGCCGAGTAGCGCCCATAGCATCGCCAGCCCCGCCTGCAGGATCTGCGAGCCAAACAGGGCATCGGGCATGAACGCC
>AASF01001339.1 GCA_000168735.1 Candidatus Endoriftia persephone str. Hot96_1+Hot96_2
CGCGAATCGCCTGATCCGGCAAGTCGACCCTGATCAACGACACCCTCTACCCTATCTGCGCCGCCGAACTGAATGGCGCCAATAGCTCACCGGCAGCCTATGAGTCGATCGAAGGGCTGGAGCACTTCGACAAGGTGGTCGATATCGACCAGAGCCCGATCGGTCGCACACCGCGCTCCAACCCGGCCACCTATACCGGGCTGTTCACGCCGATCCGCGAACTGTTTGCCGGCACCCAGGAGTCCCGCACCCGCGGCTACACCCCGGGGCGCTTCTCCTTCAACGTCAAGGGCGGCCGGTGCGAGGCCTGCCGTGGCGATGGCGTGATCAAGGTGGAGATGCACTTTCTGCCCGACGTCTATGTGCAGTGCGATGTCTGCAAGGGCAAGCGTTACAACCGCGAGACCCTGGAGGTGAAGTACAAGGGCAAGTCGATTGACGAGGTACTGGCGATGACGGTGGAGGAGGGGCTGGCCTTTTTCGATGCGGTGCCAGTGATCAAACGCAAGCTACAGACCCTGATGGATGTAGGGCTCTCCTATATCTCCCTCGGGCAAAACGCTACCACCCTCTCCGGCGGCGAGGCGCAGCGAGTCAAGCTCTCCCGGGAACTCTCCAAGCGCGATACCGGCAACACTCTCTACATCCTCGATGAACCGACCACCGGACTGCACTTCCACGACGTGAATCATCTGCTTGCGGTGCTGCACCGGCTGCGTGACCACGGCAATACGGTGGTGGTGATCGAGCACAATCTCGACGTCATCAAGACAGCTGACTGGATCATCGACCTGGGCCCGGAGGGTGGTAACCGAGGGGGCGAGATTCTGGTAGAGGGCACCCCAGAAACCGTCGCCGCCCACCCCGATTCCTATACTGGGAAGTTTCTTGCCAGCTATTTGTGACACCCCTAGTAATTAGGGGAATCTCGGGCTTCAAATTTCAAGCGCTTAGCCTGACAATGCTGGACTGGAATCCGCTTTGATCTAGCCTTCACCAACAAGAGTCGAAAGCCGATGCGTGTAGCCCTAATCTGGATGATTGTCGCTTTTTTCAGCGTCTACGCTTGGCGCGACTGGTTCAAGACCCTCTGTTTTCTGGTTGTACTGATGGCCTTTGTCGAGCGCCCGGACATGCCAAA
>AASF01001338.1 GCA_000168735.1 Candidatus Endoriftia persephone str. Hot96_1+Hot96_2
TCAACTCAAAACGTATGAAGCAGGCTGAACTCGCCTGCGCGGTGGTGATCCGGCCGGTACGCAGCTTTTTCCGCGACGCTGGCTGGAGCCGCGCAGTCGGCAGCTCAGGCCACCATCAAGGGCGATCCGCAAGGGTGGTCACCGAGGAGGGCTGGAGCCAGGAAGGGATCAGCGCCCCGCTCCCTGGAGAAACTGGCGCAAGCGCATGATCGAGGCGGGTTCCCTCGACAAGCTGCAGCTGAAGGGGCTATCGGAAGAGCGGCAAGCCCGTCTTCGCCGGCGGCGTGGCGGTACTCTCCGCGCTGTTCAAACATATCGGCATCGAGCAGATGCAGGTCTCGAATGAGGCACTGCGCGAAGGTCTGATCTACGACATGATCGGCCGCAGCCGCCAGGAAGATGCCCGCGAGCGTACCGTCAGATCCCTCAGCAAGCGTTACAACGTGGATCAGGAACAGGCGCAGCGGGTGGAAAGCACTGCACTAGCGCTCTATCACCAAGTGATCCGCCCCTGGGAAGATGCTCGATTCGCGCTACTCATCGATGCTCAGCTGGGCGGCCCAGCTACATGAGGTGGGGCTCACCGTCTCCCACAGCCAGTTCCAAAAACACGGCTCCTACCTGCTGGAGAACTCCGATCTATCCGGCTTTACCCGCCAGGAGCAGCGGGTACTGGCGGCAATGGTGCGCGGCCATCGTCGCAAGTTCCCGACCTCGGTATTCGAGGCCCTGCCGCAGGAGGTGGTACTCTGCACCAAACAACTCTGTGTGCTGTTACGCCTGGCGGTGCTGATGCACCGCTCCCGCTCACCAGTCGCCAAACCG
>AASF01001337.1 GCA_000168735.1 Candidatus Endoriftia persephone str. Hot96_1+Hot96_2
GATCAGCTCACGCAGCTCCATATGCGCCTCGTACGAGACCTGTTGCGAATCCGCTGCACCTCCTGCTGAGCCTCGCCCATCTGCCCCGGCTTCTCCAAAGTCTCCTCCAACATCCGCACCTGAAAGCGCAGACTGGCGAGGGTCTGGGCCAGCGAGTCATGCAGTTCATGGGCCAGGATGGTGCGCTCTTCGACCACCGAGAGACGCCGCGCCTCCTTGTCGGAACGGTGTTTCGCCACCGCCATGCCGAGGTGACTGCCCACCGTGTTGAGGATATCCAGCACATCCTCACGGCCATCATAGATGCCGGGGCGCTTCACATAGATATGGTAGAAACCGAGCACGTCGCCATGGTACCAGAGTGGCACCGAGACCCGTTCCACCTGCTCCACACTAAAAACACGTCGACCATTTCGCCGTGAACATTCACGCGGATCATTAGGGCAGATGATATCCCCCGGCACCAGCGCCTTGCCGCACTGGCAGAGCCGCACCGGCAGCAGTGCCTCTTCACTCATCAGCCGATCATTCTGGTCGAGGCTGCCGACCAGGCGCACATGCTCATCACTCCCCACCAGATGCACAGTGGCGGAGCGGCCGTTGAGCATCCCCTTCAGCACCCGCAGAAACTGCAGTAGCAGCTCATCCACATTCTCCGATTGGTTGATGCTGGCGGAAACATCATAGAGCAGCTGCAGCGAGGTGGTCTTCTGCGCCAATCGCGCGGTCTGCCGCGCCACCCCTGACCTGCATATCCTCGTAGATATCGGTCAACTCCTCGCTAAGGCTGTCGATATCCCGCGCCATCGCGCTCAACACCCCGCTCTTTTCCGGCGG
>AASF01001336.1 GCA_000168735.1 Candidatus Endoriftia persephone str. Hot96_1+Hot96_2
CACCACAGCAGATCATGATGTGACATCTGTTGCGCACTGCAGTACCCGCACCCGTTGATAGATATTGAGGGTAAGAAAACTGACCACCGCCAGCGCCAAGGCGTGTTGACCGAGCATCGATCCGCTCAGCACATCGAGCAGCAGACCGGCGAGCCAGCCGGTGCCGACGTTGACCCGCTCCGGCAGAGCCATACACCAGTAGATCAGGATCAAAGTAACCCACTGGGGGCGGAAGTTGCTGGCCCAGTCAGGCATAGGCATTACCGCCAGCACAAAGCCGAATGCCAGGGTCAGGTGGGCGATGTAGAGGCGTCCCTGGACGTTCGCGTTCATTGGGTTACCTCATCTGCTGACGGCTGTTCCTGCAGCGTCTTTGGTGTCAGTGTCCATACCAGCAGTACCTCGCGGATGCGGTCTAGGTCAGCAGTAGGGCGGGCGGTAACTGAGGCGAAAGGCTTGCCAGGCTCGCGCACCACGCTGGTGACCTCCGCCACCGGGTAGCCCGGCGGGAAGCGTCCAGCAAGCCCGGAGGTGACTAGCAGGTCGCCGGGCTTGATGTCGGCGTTGTTTGGCAGATGTGGCAGTTGCAGTTGGTTGATCAGGCCGGTGCCCATGGCGATAGTGCGCAGGCCGTTACGGTTGACCTGTACTGGTAATGCGTGGCTGGCATCGGTGATCAGCAGCACTGTCGAGGTGTAGGGGGTGACCAGTGTGATCTGGCCGGCGACGGCGTTGGCGTCGAGCACCGGTTGGCCCTTGAAGGCGCCGGATGTGGAGCCCTTGTCGATCACCACCAGTTGGCGGAACGGATCCTGCTCCACCGCCAGCAGTTCGGAGATCAACACCCGGTCACCGACTTTGAAGGATGAGTCGAGCAGGCCTGCGCAGACGCATGTTTTCCGCCTCAAGGTGCCTCAAACTTCTGCAGCCGGGCGCGCAGCTCCAGTGTTCTGCTTGAGCGCAGCCGCTGGCGCATCCTGGTTGAGCTGCATCGCGCATCGGCCAGGCTCTCCGCTCCCTGGCGGGCCAGCTGAGTTGGGAGGGAGGCGATCATATTGGATTGGGTAGATCAGGACCGAGAGGGCTGAGCGCAGTTCGTCGAGGTGCTTCTCGCGATGGTCTAGCACCATCAATACGATCGACAGCAGCACGGCCGAGAACAGCCGCGTGTTGAGGGAGGGGCCCTGTGTGAAGATCGGTTTAATGGTTGGCGAACCTCTCGGATGCGGCAAAAGAGCGAGCGGCCGCTGGCGGCCGCATCAGGCTGCTATTCCACGGAGAAGATGTCTCCGCCGCGTACGTCGATCAACTCCAGCGCACGGGCGGCACCGCGGGCGACGCAGGTCAAGGCGGTCTACGGCGACGATCACCGGCAGGCCGGTCTCCTCCTGGATCAGTCGATCCAGATCCTTTAGCAGCGCGCCACCGCCGGTGAGTACGATGCCGCGCTCGGCGACATCTGCGCCCAGCTCCGGCGGAGTCTGTTCAAGGGCGGTCCTGACTGCGCCGACGATGCCGGAGAGCGGCTCCTGTAGCGCCTCGAGGATCTCGTT
>AASF01001335.1 GCA_000168735.1 Candidatus Endoriftia persephone str. Hot96_1+Hot96_2
TCCGGTGCACCGGATTCTGACGCCGCGTTTCTGGGGCGGTTTTATCTCGATGCCGCTGCTGGCGGGGCTATTCAGTGCGGTCGGTGTGATCGGTGGCTACTTCGTCGGGGGTGGCGCTGCTGGGGATCGATGATGGCGCCTTCTGGAGCCAGATGCAGGCGAAGATCGACTGGAACGAGGATGTACTCAACTGGTGTCACCAAAAGCGTAGTATTTGGCATCGTCTGCAGCTGGATCGCGCTGTTCGAGGGTTAACGATGCACATCCCACCTCGGAGGGGGTGAGTCGTGCCACCACCCGTACTGTGGTGCACTCGGCGCTGGCGGTGCTGATGCTCGATTTTGTGCTCACCGCGCTGATGTTTGGAGACTGAGAGATGAATAGACGCAGGCTGGAGGTCGGGGTTGGGCTGTTCATGGCGCTTGGCCTGGTGGCACTGTTTTTTCTGGCGATGCAGGTAAGCAACCTGAAGCAGTGTCAGCAGAGGTGATGGGTATGAGGTACAGGCCCGCTTCGACAATATTGGCGGGTCTCAAGGTGCGCTCGCCGGTGGCGATAGCCGGGGTGCGTATCGGTCGGGTGACCGCATATCGGGTTCGACCAGCAGAACTTCGAGGCGGTGGTTACCCTGCGGATCGAAGAGCAGTATGACCAAGATTCCAGAGGATAGCATCGCCAAGATCTACACTTCGGGTTTGCTCGGGGAGCAGTATGTCGGTCTCGATCCGGGGGGCAGCGAAGAGACGATCCGTGACACCGGCCAGATCACAATGAATCAGTCAG
>AASF01001334.1 GCA_000168735.1 Candidatus Endoriftia persephone str. Hot96_1+Hot96_2
GCCCTTGATCATGATGCTCAGGCTCAGCACTACCACCAGCCAGCCCCAACGGCTCGAAGCCGCCGATCAGGGCGTGCAGCTCGGCGACAAAGCCGAAGGTGCCGGGGATGCCGACCGCGGCGACAAATGCCAGGGGTGGTGAAAAAGGCGAAGCGTGGGGTGATCCGCAGCAGCGAGCTGTAGTCATTGATGTTGCGGGTGTGGGTGCGCTCATAGAGCAGGCCGATCAGTAGGAAGGAGGCGCCTGGCCACCAGTGCCCGTGGTGCCATCATCTGCAACACTGCGGCCGGTTAGCCCGGAGATGTTGAGGGTGGCGATGCCGAGCAGCACTACCCCCATGTGGCCGACCGAGGAGTAGGCGATCATCTTTTTCAGATCCCACTGGCGCCAGGCTAGCAGGCCGCCGTAGATCAGGCTGACCAGGGCCAGTGCCACCAGCACTCCCTGTAGCGTTGATTGAACCGGCCCCTTCGTGGGGCAAGGCCAATTCTTTGGGGCGGCGCGGATCAGGCCGTAAGCGCCCATCTTCAACAGGATTCCAGAGAGCCGGATTCTTGTTGGGGTGGGGGGCCTCCACATGGGCCAGCGGTAGCCAGCCGTGGATCGGAAAGATCGGCATCTTGACGCCAAAGCCGACCAGAAAGCCGAGAAAGATCAGCACCTGTTTATGTTCGGCCAGCTGTTTGGCGCCGGCGCTCATCTGATCCATGGCGAAGGAGTGGCCGGGCAGGGTGTCGAATAGCACCAGCAGGCTGAGCAGCATGAAGACTGAGCCGCCCATGGTGTAGAGCACGAAGTTGAGCGCCGCGCCGTGACGGTTTTTGCCGCCCCAGCGGTCAATCAGAAAGAACAGCGGGATCAGGGTCAGCTCCCCAGAAGACATAGAAGAGTGACCAGTCCTGGGCCATGAAGACGCCGAGCATTGACGACTCCAGCAGTAGCACTAGCAGGTAGTAACCCTTCTGCTGTTTTTGGATGCTGGCGGAGGCAAGCAGTGCGACGAAGCAAGAGCAGGGTCGCCAGCAGCAACATCGATAGCGCGATACCATCGACCCCCACCGCATAGGCGGTGCCGAGGCGTGGGTTCCAGGGCACAACCTCCTTGAACTGGATTGCGGCGCTGCTGCTGTCGAAATCACCGAGCAGCCACCAGGAGAGGATCCAGGGCGAGGCCGGAGCCAGGCCAGTGCGACGCTACAGGATTAGTCCGCCTCTGTGCAGAAGGGAGCAGTGCGATCAGTGCTGCGCTGACAACTGGCGTGATCAAGGG
>AASF01001333.1 GCA_000168735.1 Candidatus Endoriftia persephone str. Hot96_1+Hot96_2
CCCTTGATCAAGGTGCCGCATTCTGATGGTTTGATCCAGCCGATAGTCTTCAGCGTACCCTTGGCAGGTTGCTGGCCTACCACGTGGCAGTACTTAAGGGCACCGATGTGGACCAGCCTCGCAACCTAGCGAAATCGGTGACTTGTGGAGTGAACGGGACAGAACGAGCTTACGCATGCAGCATGGTAACACTACCCAATGCCCTCCAGGCTTGGGGGGCTGAGCGCTTTTCACAGATCCTCAAGGGCTGAGCTCGAGAGCCTTAGCAGTGGTTCGCTGCCGCTGGGCAAATGGGATCTCGCAGGGCTGGTCTGGTCGACGACAGCAACATCTCTGTGACAGTGCTGAACTTCAGTGAAGCGGAAGGCGCCATCCGTGTCATGCTGGGCGTCTTTTTCACCGAGATCGTCGGCGGCTGCAGTTGTGGCGACGATCCGCTAGAGGCGAACGGCTATTGTGAGCTGAGGCTGGAGATTGACAAGTCGACCGCGGAAGCTGGGTTCAAAGTCGTGTGATGCGGCGGGCTGAGCCCCAGCTCGATGTTTTCCACTAATCCCGTCAAAGCCCTTCCGCACCCTGGCGATGTCCTGCTGCTGTTCGTCATGTTGTCGCCGTTTGTGCTATTCGCCTTGCTTGCGCAAGCACAACAACTGGTGAATTTCTTTCCGGATGATGCCTTCTACTATCTGCAGACGGCAGACCAGTTGCTTCTACGCGGTTTTCCCACCTTCGATGGACTAAATCCTACCAACGGCTTTCATCCGCTGTTTTTCCTGCTGGTAACACTGACTGATCTGCTGACGGGCAAAGCAGCCCTGATGCAAGGCCTGTTTCTGCTGAATACCCTGTTTATTGCGCTGAGCATTATCTTGATGATGCAGTTCTTGGCGCGGTTCCCGAGTATGCTGCGCAGCCTGCTACTCCTGCTGCTAATGTTGCCCGTCTACCTGCTCTATTTCTGGATGAGTGCAGGAATGGAGGCGAGCCTGGTGCTGCTCTGCTTTCTGCTGTTTGTGCATGCCTGGTTGAAGGCGCAGCAAGCCGAATTTGAAGATCGCCGCCGCAACCTGCTGCTGAGTGGAGTCATCACACTGCTGATGCTGGCCCGTTTGGATATGGTGATCCCGCTGGCGGTATTTATCGCAGGGCTTGGCTGGTACGGGCTGAGCCATTGGCAATCCAATGGTGGTTATGCGAGCCGGAAAATGGTTGTCGAAGTGCTGCTGCTGCCATTGCTGGTCGGGTTTGCTTATCTGACTTTTAACTATGCAACCACAGGCCATATGGTTCCGATCAGTGGCCTGGTCAAG
>AASF01001332.1 GCA_000168735.1 Candidatus Endoriftia persephone str. Hot96_1+Hot96_2
TTTAAACGAATTCGCCCTTGATCACCCTGCACCCGACGGCTGTTGGTGCGCACGAAAATCCATGGGCGAACTCGACGCCCCGCAGTTCGCGCCCCGGAATCGGCAGATCCCTGGGTTTCTTCAGAACCGCCGGTCAGCACCACTGCATCGTACGCCTCGAGCAGCTGCTTCGCCTTGATGTCGACACCTACATGCACGTTGGTCTTAAACTCGAGCCCCTTCCGCACGCATCTGCGCCATGCGCCGGTCGATCACCTTCTTGTCCAGCTTGAAGTCGGGAATGCCGTAGCGCAGCAGACCGCCAATGCGATTCTGCCTTTCATAGATCACCACCGCATGACCAGCACGGGCCAGCTGCTGCGCCGCCGCCATGCCGGCAGGACCGGAGCCGACCACCGCAACCCGCTTGCCACTCTTGTGGCGGGGGATCTGTGGCGTCACCCAGCCCTCTTCCCAGGCCCGCTCGATGATGCTGTATTCGAGTGTCTTGATGGTTACCGGGACATCGTCAAGATTGAGTGTGCAGGCCGCCTCACAGGGGGCAGGGCAGATCCGACCGGTGAACTCAGGGAAGTTGTTGGTGGAGTGCAGCACATCGATGGCAGCACGCCACTCGCCCCGATAGACCAGGTCGTTCCAGTCGGGGATGATGTTGTTCACCGGACAGCCCTGATGGCAGAAGGGGATACCACAATCCATGCAGCGTGCGCCCTGCTGACTCAGCGCCTCATCGCTGAGCGGAATCATAAACTCGCCGTAGTGAGTCAGCCGGTCGGCGACCGGCGCATAGCCGCGGTCCTGGCGCGGAAACTCTTTGATACCTGTGGGCTTACCCATCGTTAGTTAACTCCGGTTTTTATCCGCGAGG
>AASF01001331.1 GCA_000168735.1 Candidatus Endoriftia persephone str. Hot96_1+Hot96_2
GATCAAGATGGCGCGCAAGCTTGAGGGGCTGGCGCGCAACGCTGGCAAGCACGCGGGCGGCGTGGTGATTGCCCCTGGCCTGCTCACCGACTTCGCCCCGCTCTACTGTGAAGAGGGCGGTGGCAACCTGGTGACCCAGTTCGACAAGAATGATGTGGAACAGGCGGGGCTGGTGAAGTTCGACTTCCTCGGCCTGCGCACCCTTACCATCATCGACTGGGCTCTGCAGACGGTGAATGCTGGGCGCGCCAAACAGGGGCTTGGAGCCGATCGATATTAGCGCCATCGACATGGCCGATCCGGCCACCTTCAAGATGCTCAAGCGGTGCGAGACCACCGCGGTGTTCCAGCTCGAGTCCCGCGGCATGAAGGAGTTGATCAAGAAGTTGCAGCCCGACAGTTTCGACGACATCACTGCACTGGTGGCGCTGTTCCGGCCCGGCCCGCATGCAGTCGGGCATGGTCGACAACTTTATCAACCGCAAGCATGGCCGCGAGGCGATCTCCTACCCAGACGCCCAGTATCAACATGGGTCGTTGAAGCCGATTCTCGATGCTACCTACGGCATTATTCTCTACCAGGAGCAGGTGATGCAGATCGCCCAGGCTGCTCTCTGGCTACTCGCTGGGTGGCGCCGACATGCTGCGCCGCGCAATGGGCAAGAAGAAGCCGGAGGAGATGGCCAAGCAGCGTGCGGTGTTCAAGGAGGGCGCGGAGAACAATGGCATCGACGCCGAACTGGCGATGAAGATCTTCGACCTGGTGGAGAAGTTCGCCGGCTACGGCTTCAACAAATCCCACTCTGCCGCCTACGCGCTGGTCTCCTACCAGACCATGTGGCTCAAGGCCCACTACCCGGCGGCCTTCATGGCGGCGGTCTGCTCGGCGGATATGGACAACACCGACAAGGTGGTGCCGCTGATCGACGAGTCGCGGCGCATGCCAGCTCAAGGTGGAGCCGCCCCAGGTCAACCTGTCCCAGTACAAGTTCACCATCGCTGATGAGAAGACCGTTATCTACGGCTTGGGCGCGATCAAGGGGGTGGGGGAGTCGGCGATCGAGAGCATCGTTCTCGAGCGTGATGCCAACGGCCCGTTCGCCGATCTGTTCAGCTTCTGCCGCCGTATCGA
>AASF01001330.1 GCA_000168735.1 Candidatus Endoriftia persephone str. Hot96_1+Hot96_2
TTAACGAATTCGCCTTGATCAGAAAGCGGTTACGCAGGGGAGCCGTTGATGATCCACTCGATCATGGGCTTGCGTCCCCCATCCAGGGGTGAAGCCGCTCATATACATCGCATCGGCGAACGCTACTATCAAGGCGCATATCATCCATCGCACATGTCAGGGTGCATCCATAGCCATACCCTGGCATATCCATATCCGCCCCACCGACGGACTGCCCCCCCTTGGCCACCTCCATCATCTTGGCGGTCGCCTCCCGCAACTTGGATTCAGAATCGATCAGAAACAGAGCTGAGGCCACCACCTCCTCTCCAGCCTTCACCCCATCAAGCACCTGTACCCAGCGCCTCCAACTGGCGTCCTTGGGCCCCAAGGGGGTCACCCTCTCCGCGGTTCGAACTTGCCCGGCTCACGTACAATGAAGACCTGATCCCGTTCACCGGGAGCGCACGATTGCCGCATCCGGCACCACCACCGCATCCTTCTGCAACTCGGTATTGAGGGTCAACGTCGGCGAACATATCCGGCTTGAGTGCCAGTTCCGGGTTATCCAGTTCCAGGCGCACCTTGATGGTACGGGTCCTGGCCTCTGCATAGGGATAGATATAGGAGACCGTGCCCTCGAATATCCTGCCCGGCATACTCTTCAGGGTTATCTGCGCCTTGTCGCCGACACGCACCCTGGATAGTTCATATTCATAAACGTCGAACTGCACCCAGACTTTGGAGAGGTCGGCGAGACGGTAGAGTTCGCTCCTGGGGGTCACATACTCCCCCTCACTCACGTTCAACTTCATCACG
>AASF01001329.1 GCA_000168735.1 Candidatus Endoriftia persephone str. Hot96_1+Hot96_2
GATCCTTCTTTACGTGCTGATAGACGATATATGCCGGCAAAGATAAGATCGCTATCTGCATTTAACAAACCTCACCCCACTCGCATATAATTATCATTCTTGGTTTATCAATATTCAACTACATTATCCGCTTTGCTAGATGGAACTGGTATGTCAATCAATTCGGGCATCACATCCCCGCCAACAAACACATTCTCTATTACTTTTCAGGCTTTTCCCTCACAACCACGCCAGGTAAAGTGGGTGAAGCCATTCGGTTCGTATACTTAAAAAGGTACGGCATAAGCCTTACAAAAAGCCTTGCCGCACTATTTGCTGAAAGATTCTCTGACTTGCTTGCAATGTGCATTCTTGCCGGCTTCGCTGCAATTCACTTCGACAAGTATAAAAATATCGAGATCGGAATAGTCGCAATAATCTCTCTCGCACTTTTAGTGCTACAGAGCAAACGTACAATTGAATATTCAGAAGCAGCTCTGACTCCATCACCCCATACAAAATTATCAGTTTTTGTTAAAAAAGCATTCCAAATGATCCATTTATCAATGCCGCTATTAAAATCCTGGATATTGGCTGGAGGCCTTCTTCTAAAGTCTCCTATCCTGGGGTGCGGAAGGATATGCATTTTATTTCATAACACAACTTATGGACATATCAGTC
>AASF01001328.1 GCA_000168735.1 Candidatus Endoriftia persephone str. Hot96_1+Hot96_2
TGGCCCTTGATCCCGGCGAGGATCACATAGAACTTGGCCTCACCGTGGTCCAGTCAGGAAGGAGTTAAAAGAGGCAGCCCAACGCCATCGCCAAACACCAGCGCCTGAGCCAGTCTCCGCTGTTCCGGCCGCATCAAACCGGCAAAACGCCACTGCAACAGGAAGAAGAGCAACAGTGCGCCCATACCGAGCAGCCCCAGCTGCACCCCCAGATTGAGATATGCGTTATGGGGATTATCGGTCAGCGGCACTCCCTTGGCGTTGGCGTGCTGCTGGTACTCGTGGATAAAGCTGCCGGTACCCGGTACCCGATCAGGCGGATGCTTCAGGATTCAGTTCGATGGAGTTTTCATAGTAGGAGAGACGCAGACCGGTGGAGCTCTCTGCTGCCCCTCCCTCAAAGTAACTGCTGGCATTATCCAGTAGCGCCTGCATCCGCGGCCGGAAACCGTCGGAAAACTGCATCGCCGCAGCTCCCAGCGCCAGTGTCAACAGCGCTCCGACCAGCAGGCCGCGCCAGCGCCAATGGTGCCAGGTGGCCAACACCACCATCACAAAACAACACCAGCTGCCCGGTGCGCCCCGGCACCATCACCAGGATGTTGTAGAGCATCAGCAGCAGGATGCCAGCCCACAACAGGCGCCGGGCTGGCTGACGCATATACAGATCGCACACCAGATAGGCAGCGAAGGCCATAAAGAAGTTGTGCGCGATACGCCCCTTGAATGGCGCAAACTCCTGCTCTGGCTTTGCCTCCGGCCAGAACCCCAGCAGCTGCG
>AASF01001327.1 GCA_000168735.1 Candidatus Endoriftia persephone str. Hot96_1+Hot96_2
ACGAATCGCCTGATCAGATTGGGGTTTTTTTCCTTCCAAGGGCGCCAGCGACCGAGCTGGGAAAAGACCTTCTCCTGTGCCTTCTCGCGGATCGAGCAGGTGTTGAGCAGCAGCACATCGGCCTGTTCCGCAACCTCAGTCAGCTCCAACCCTTCCTGCCTCGGCGCAGCCCGTCCGCCATGCGCGCGGAGTCGTATTCATTCATCTGACAGCCGAAGGGTTTTGATATGCAGTTTGCCGCCCATGTGCCCTTACCATCGAAAAAAGGCTCTCATTTTAACGTGCAGCGCAGCCAATCCACAAACACCAGCCGATGCAACAGGATCTCGCTGGCGATTGGCTCATCAATCCTCTGCCAACCACTCCAACCGCGAGCAGGCCTCCAGGCCGGCCTCCTGCAACACCTTGATC
>AASF01001326.1 GCA_000168735.1 Candidatus Endoriftia persephone str. Hot96_1+Hot96_2
TTGATCACCCTCACCCCCTCCCGCGGCGATACTGCCGCCGCCGAGGGCGGGCGACACAGTCGGGCAGAACAACCAGGCGTTCCTGCAAGGTCGAGATCAAGACCCCCGGGCCGCACTCACCACTGGCTGTTCGTCTATGCTCGCAGTGGCGGCCCCAACCTCAACACCGTCGAGCCCAACAAGGTTGGCGACAATAGTGCTGATAACGGCTTCATCTACCTTTACAAGCCGAGCCCGCTCGCCCTCACCGGCAACAAAGTGACCATCGATGGCACCGACTTCCCGCTGCGCGACAGTGCCGTCAGCGGGCATGCCACCGGCAGCCCGGAAGCCTACGCCAAGAATCTGGCCGACGACATCAACGCCAGCTGCCAGCGCCAGCGCCAGCGCCGGCCTGAAGGGCTCGGCGGCCGGCAACGTGGTGACGGTCAGTAAGGATGGAGACAAGTTCCGCCTGACCCTGGTGACCGCCACGACGCGGCAGATCAGCCTGACGGGAAGCAGCGGGGTGACGGTGACCGAGCAGTTCTCCCGCTCCCGCAGCTCCAACCTGACCCGGCAGCACAGTGGGCAATCGCACCGTTGCAGTGGGAGCCTCGCTCGACGTGCGTTACTCACGGCAGTTCGAGATGAACGTCACCGGCAACTCCTCTATCTCCGCCCGGCTGGTCTCGATCCCGGCGCCGCCGCAGTTTCTAGAGACGATCCAGGACTTCCTGAAACAGCAGGATTAAGGGGGCGATCATGGCAGAGACTCCCTCCGGTCACCCGCGCGCTGGTCAGCGCACCACTGCCCCAGATCATCGAAAAACTGGGGCTGGCCATCGCCCAGGCACAGTACGCCCTCGACACCAACTCGGTGGAAGTCGCCAAGCTCATGTCCGAGACCGAGGTGGAGATCGGCGACAATAGCTACAATTTGCTCAGTCTCGGCTTTCAGCCCAGCTTCTACGCCTTCACCGAGGCGACAGTGGAGGCGAAGCTGAGTTTCACCATGACCGAAACCACCGAGACTTCAGTGAAGGTCGGTGTGACAGCCGGAGTAAGCTACGGGGTCTTCATGGCTGCCGCCTCCATCGACGTCGCCTATGCGCGCAAGTTCTCCGTTTCCACCGAGGGCGCCAGCTCGATCGCCGCTCGGCTGGTCTCACTGCCGCCCCCCGACATCTTCAACCAGCTTCTCAAACGCCAGTATGAGCAACCAATCACCTGAGATCCGCATGGCTCCATAGAGACAAGGAGAATTGAACCATGGCATCGATAGGACAGGAACTGCTAAACGTCCCGATGGGCGACATGATCCGTCAGATGGCCTTCGCCATCGCCGAGGGGCAGTACCAGCTCGACGAGAACTCCATCAACGTGGCGGAGATGATGGGCGGCCCTAACCACCGTCTACGATGAGGAGGGCCAATGTCTCCCTTCGACGACCAGCCGGGTCTTTCTTTGGCTACGAATACATGACCATGAAAGAGGCCCGCGCCTTTGCCGCCGTCGATGATGCCCTGACCGGCACCATGGGTGCCGACGTGATC
>AASF01001325.1 GCA_000168735.1 Candidatus Endoriftia persephone str. Hot96_1+Hot96_2
TCACCGCCAGGTTGTTCTGAATGGTGATCAATCCTTCCGGGCTGTCTTTGGCGCAGCGCTCGCAGTTGGTGCAGGCGACCTCGCAATCGGCCTCGGCCAGGTCACCGTCCATCTGGTTCTTGCAGGCGACCCAGAGGCGGTGGGTGATCGGTTGGATCGAGAAGAGCCCCTTGGGACAGACTTCAACGCAGTCTTCGCAGGCGGTGCACTTGGCGCTGTCTACAATTGGTAGGCCGTGGGTATCCATGGTGATGGCTTCGAAGTCGCAGACCTCGGCACAGTCGGCCAGACCGAGACAACCCCAGCTGCAGGCCTTGGGTCCGCCGGAGACCGCAGCGGCGGCACGGCAGGAGTCGAGGCCGGCGTAGTGGGCGCGCATGCGGGCGACATGGCTGCCGCCGGCGCAGGCGAGGCGGGCGACGCGCTTGATGATGTCGCCGCTCTCCACGCCCAGGTAGTCGGCGATCTCTTCGTTGCCGTCGGCGCTGTTGACGGTGCACTGGCCTGGCTGTAGCTCGCCGGCGATCAGTGCCTCGGCGAAGGGGCGGCAGCCAGCGGTGCCGCAGGCGCCACAGTTGGTGGAGGGCAGCATCTCCTCCACCACATCGATGCGCGGATCCTCATAGACCCAGAGCTTGCGGTTGGCGATGGCGAGGGCTGCGGAAAGCGCGAGCCCGAGTCCACCCATGAAGAGGATGGATATGGTCACCTGAATCAACGCCTCGCTGCCCATGACACTAAAACCCAACTGAGTTGTTTGGTATAAACCTATAACTTTTGAGGGAGTCTAGGCAGGCGGCGATTATTAATCTACCAAATGTTTTTAATACAAATCATTAAAATAAATGAAAGCAATACATTAGATTGAGTAAGCCAATGAAGGGAGCGATCTAGTGGAATCGAAGGCCTGGCTGTAGGCGGAGATCACCTGCGGAGAGCATTGGTCTCTTTGCTACGATAGAACTGCTCCGTTTTCTGGCAGATCAGCAACGAAGCGACGGTCAGTATGATCGCCAGAAAAAGAGTAACCACAGGGTGAGGGCACCGAGGAGGTAGGCCAGTGGGTAACTGGTGATAGCGTAGATGTCGAACTTTCTCGCGAGTGCTTGTTTGCCGTGATTTTCCAAGCGCCGTAGCCAGACATTACCCAATACCACCAGGGCAGTGATGATGAAGGTGCCGACGAGAAAGGCATCCATCAGGGTGATGTAGCCGAGCCGGGGTAGGTCACTGGAGATGGTGAAGTTGAAGGCGATGAAGAGCAACAGATTGCCGCCGGCCAGATCGATGCGCTTGGTGTAATCCTGCAGGAAGAAGGTGAACCAGGAGACGGTGATGATC
>AASF01001324.1 GCA_000168735.1 Candidatus Endoriftia persephone str. Hot96_1+Hot96_2
TGCCAGCAAATTCTTCGCTAGGAAACATAGGAACAGCGGGATGCCGGTGTCCGCGTATCCATATTTCGCCCGCGGTTGGTATGGTCATCGATCTCCGCGGCGGAGCCGATCATGCGGCCAAACAGGAACGTGGTGAAGGCGGCAGATTCCATGGTCGCGTCGCTGATCTCTCCATCCGCGTAAGGCCGCCACAGCATCTTCAGTAGAATCACCGCGATCACGGCGTCCACGTTGACGCAGTAGACGTTACGGCTGACGCCGGTCTTGAACAGGGCTTCGACCAGTTTATGGTAGAACTCGTGGAAGACGTTGTAGCTGCCGCGCTGCTTGAACAAGTCGTTGACGAACACCTCGCGGGGATCGTAGTTGACCTCCTTGTTCTTGAACACCGGGTGGTTCACGCAGGGGATCTTGGCGTAGGAGAGGTTGCCTTCCGCCTTGGCCTTGGTCTTATACGCCTTGTATGCCTTGGCGTAATCCGTGGCCATGCCGGCCAGCTCTAGGCCGTGGCCTTCGTCGCCGGGGTCACTCAGACCAGAGTCGCGGAAGCGGTCCAGTAGGAAGGCGATGGCCTCAAAGCCGTTGCCGCCGTGGGCGAAACCGGTATGGGTGAGGAAACCGATATAGCCTTTGTTGACCTGCACCCGTTCCGGGGCCTCGGGACCGTCGGGCGCTGACCGCGCCCTTGGCGCCCTGGGCAGAGATGGTGCCGGGGCCGTTGGAGATGATCAGCCCTAGCAGCACGGAGAAGGCGTACAGCGCCTCTGCATTCGGGCGATTGCCCAGCAGCGCCAGGTGGGCGGTCTCGGTGAAGCTCCAGCCGCTCATTAGGTCGCTGTCGGCGACGCTATAGAAGCTGCCTTCACGCTGCTGAGCGCCGCCGGCGGCGGAGCCGATCAGGCTGCTGAAGATGCGGAAGTGCCAAGGCATGGTGCTGATAGTGGTGGCGGAGAGACGCTTGCGCATCAGCGGCTTCCAGGCCAGATGCACGGTAATAGCGGCCAGGACCACCTGGTCCACGAACATGTCCGCCGGCCTTTTCGGCGAGGGCCTTCAAGAAATCGATAAAGATCGACTTGGCGCCCCGTGCCTCGATGGCAGCCAGCATGGCGGTTCCGCGTTCACAGGCGTTGTCGGAGACGAAGATCGACGGGTCAGCGGCTTCCAGCTGCTCAGAGATATCGGCGCTGGTGTCGGTCGGATCTTCGATGCCTGCTTTCTTGAACAGCTCCATCATGGTGGTGGCAGCGTTGCGGGAGGCCTCCACCTCCTTTGGGCCCACCATGGCGACGGCGGTCGCTAGCGCGGTGTTGGGGCTGTTGCCCGCCTCACGGGAGGCGTCCGTAGCCGCCAGGCCGATGCTGCCCGCCTGGTTGACGAAGGCGTTCAGGGCGACGTTGGCCAGGGCTGTGCCATTCTCATCCGGGTACTCGCGGATCAGGCTCTGCACCAGGTTCTCTTCGAAACTGTGGGTGGAGGCGTCCAGCACGCTGGTGCCATGGACTCTGGTCACCTGGGTCTTGGGGTCCATCATGGAAGCGCCAGAGGCGTCCTTCATGGTCTGACGCGGAAAGACGATGCCCACTTGCTCGCTGAGGCCGGCGATCTGCTCGTTGTAGGGGGCCATCGCCTCTACCACCGGCGGATTCAGGTGATCCGGCAGGTCGATTCCCTGAGTGTTGCTGAACCAGCACTTGAGGGAGAGGTCGCCCACGGGTTCGAAGTCAGGTTTGGCGCCTCGCTTCTCCATCACGGCGGTCATGGCGGCCGGGATGTGGGCAATGTTGACCACGACTGCGCCTTTGCTCGGAGCAGACGGGGTTGTCCGGGGTGAAGATGGCGTCGACGCCGAACTTCTCCATGAACCACTCTTCCTTGGCGACGGCATTGTCACCGGAACCGGCGATGGCGCCGGCGTGACCGCAGGCCTTGGTCAGTTTTGCCTTCCAGCGGCCCACCACGCACGCGATCACCGGCTTCTCGAATTCGAGATCACGCTCATAGTAGCCGCCTGGTTCGACATACATCACCGCGGCTTTGGAGCGGTCATCGTTGTGGAATGCGTAGGTCCACTCCTGCGCGGAGTAGTGGATGTAGAGATCCTTGCCGGAGGAGAAGGAGACTGTGCTGCCCCAACCGGCGGTAGCCAGGTAGACCGCAATGGTGGTGGTGAAGTTACCGGAGTTGGAGTAGATGGCCACGGAGCCGGGGAGCAGAGACTCCTCCGGGGCGCTGCCGCCCAAGGCGCCGCCGATGCGGATATGGTTGTGGGCGTCGGCCAGGCCAAGACAGTTGGCGCCGAAGATATCGATGCCGTGCATCTGGCCGATGGCGCGGATGACGCGGGCGTCACGTACCGGCACCTTCTCGGTGAGGATGACGATCTTTTTCAGATTGGGGTTGACCCGCACCGCCTCGATCACCCCGTCACGCACGCCAGACGGCGGTAGATAGACCACCGCCACATTGAATTCACAGCCGTCGTCAACGGCCTCGGCCACGTTGTCGTAGACCGGGATTTCACCGCTGCCGGTCTTCATCTTGGAGCCGGAGCGCCCGGGGGCGGTTCCACAGACGATATTGCCG
>AASF01001323.1 GCA_000168735.1 Candidatus Endoriftia persephone str. Hot96_1+Hot96_2
GGATCCGATTGCCATACTTTTTCACCGTACCCTCCCCGGCGATTGTAAGCCGCCAGCGCCAGCCCCAGATTGAACTCAAATCTCTTAAGCAGATGTTTCAGGTAGCGGGCACCACCTTTGAGATTCTCCTTGGGATCGAAAGAGTCACTGACGCCATAGTGATTTGCAGTGGCCGGCATCAGTTGCATCAACCCTTTGGCCCCCTTGCTGGAGACCGCCTTGGGATTGTAGGATGACTCCACATCCACAATAGCGTGCAAAAGCCCGGGATGAAGCCGAAGTTGCTTGGCGGTGGCATCGATCAGAGGGGTCAATTTCTGACGATTTTTTGACAAGTTTACAGCGGATTTAGAGGAAGCCTTTTTTGCCGGCTTCTTGGAGATCGACTTCCACAACAGCCGATAGTTGCCCTTCATCGGCCGATCGGAAAAAAGAATGTGGCCGTCCGCTCCCCGATATTTGTAGATATCGGCGCTCACCGTCGTGCTGACCAGCAGCATACCGACACTCAGCAAGATCCAGCGACAGTGCCGACCCCGCAAAATATTCTCTCCTCTACTCATCACATCCAGGTCCTATCTTAAGATATGCGTATCCCAGCGGGAAAAATGTACCAAAAGTAACGACTCAAAACTGAACTCCTTTAACAAAAGTCAACATCTTTCTTCCAGCCCGATCACACTTTCCATTGCTCAGGCCGATTCTTTCCGACTATAGAACACTCAGCGACCGCAGCACTTTTTATATTTTTTCCCACTGCCGCAGGGACAAGGCTCGTTGCGTCCCACTTTCGGCTGACCGCGGGTCTCCGTCTTCGGCATCACCAGACGCCCCTCAACAAAATACCAGGCCCCGTCAACCCGCTGGAACTGGCTCACCTCGTGATGAGGATGGATCACACCGCGCTCTTTATAGGTGGCGATGAACTCCACCGTGCCCTGCTCGTCATCCGCAGCGACCGTCTTGTACATCGAGCACATCCAGGTTAAGCCATTCGGAATTAAGGG
>AASF01001322.1 GCA_000168735.1 Candidatus Endoriftia persephone str. Hot96_1+Hot96_2
AGCCTGATCAGCTGCTAGAATTGCCGGTTCATGAGCGCGACTGGGTGGTGGTGGGGGGCGATGAGGCGAGGATGCTGGCTGGCCGGTTTTCTGTCGCGCCGACAGTGAGTTCCCGGTGTTCCTCCATTCCCCGGACAGTGGTGAGGAGTTCGCGCTGTGCCCGCACCGAGACTAAGACTGGTGCTGGCTACAAGGGGTTTGCGGTGCATGTCGGTCCCGATGTGACTCTGGAGGCCGATCTGCGGCGGCGTGATCTGACCATCAATGCGATGGCGCTGGATCAGCAGGGGCGGCTGATCGATCCCCTCCACGGACGTGATGATCTGGAAAACGGCCGGTTGCGCCATATCAGCGATGCCTTTATCGAAGACCCGGTACGGCTGCTGCGGCTGGCCCGGTTTGCCGACAAGCTGGGGTGCTGGGGCTTTCGAGTCGCCCACTCCACCCATCGGCTGCTGCAGCAGATGGCGGCCAGTGACGATCTGCTCAGCCTCAAGCCGGAGCGGATCTGGCGGGAGATGGAGAAGTCCCTGGCCGAGCTCCAGCCCTGGCGCTTCTTCGAGGTGTTGCAGCGCTGTGGTGCGCTGCAGCGGTTGCTGCCCGAACTGGATACTGCGCTGGGCTCGTCGGCTGGTCACGCTAAGCAGAGTGAGACTGATGGGTTTGCTGCGCTGAAGCGGGCCACCGGGATCAGTACGGAGAGCCATGTTCGCTTCGCCGCGCTCTTCTATCCGCTGCTGGGGCCGGGTGGTGATGTGCAGGCGCTGGTGCGCCAGCTGCGGGCTGGTCGTGCCTATGCAGATCTGCTGCGGCAACTGCAGCAGGCGGATCGTGGTGGGTTTCTGGCAGCTGCGCCTGAGGCGTTACTCGATACCGTCTCTGGCCTGAAACCGCAACAGCAGCCGCATCGATTGGCAGGCTTCGTAGCGGCGGCACAAGGCGCTCTGGCCTGGGGCCGATGCAGCGCCTCGCACCACAGATTGAGCTGGCCTGCCGGGCGCTGGCTGAGGTCGATGCGCGGCAGTTGCAGGCGACAAGGCTTGCAGGGGGCGGAGTTGGGCCAGGCGTTACAGCCAGTGGCGCCTGCAACGGCTCGAACAGTGGTTGCGGGATGCTGACTTAAACGGTGAGGAATCGTGCTAGCATCTGCGCCATGACGACACTGGAGAGAGATGTGCCCGGCGCTGATCGAGCCCGCCCCGGCAGCCTGACGAGCGACGCCGAACAGTGGCCCAGCCTGCGCATCCTGGTGTCGGGCCACCTACTGCTGCCGGCCTCGGTACTGACACTGGCGCTGCTGGCCGCCCTGGTATTGGCGATCCTGCTCTACCTGGATGTCGGTAATGCCAAGCTGAACATGCCGCTGTTGGTGATTGCGGGTGTCGCTGGCCGGTGGTGATGCTGATCGTCACTATGGAGCGGCTTGCGTGCCCAGCTGCTGCTACCGCTGTCGCTGCTCGAGGAGACTGTCACCCAAGTCTGCCAGGGCGAGCCGGTGATC
>AASF01001321.1 GCA_000168735.1 Candidatus Endoriftia persephone str. Hot96_1+Hot96_2
GATCAGGGCCTGGCGGCGCTCCTCATTCTGCAACAGGTCGTCCTGCAGGTAGGGATTGCGGCTTACCACCCACATGTCGCCGAGCACTTCGAACAGCATGCGGGCGGAGCGGCCGGTGCGGCGCGAGCCCCGGAGATCCTCAATGACCCGCCACAGCTCCTCACCGAGAAAGCGAATGACGATCTCCCGGTCAGAAAAAGAGGTGTAGTTGTAGGGGATCTCACGGATCCGCGGCTTGACGGCTGTTGGCATAGTCCGCTCCGGCTCAAAACGAAAAACGCCCGCAGTCACTCATGGCGTGCGCGGCAAGTCGGTCATTGTATATTAAAACTCCTGTCGACATGCATAGATCCCAAACATGGAAAGCTGCGCCCCAACTAACCCGGGCAGTCGATTGAAGCGGCTTGGGAGTGCGGACAGGATCAGGGAAAGTCGGGGCCGGTATCCTTCTCTCCCACATATCTCGCTTCGAGTNGTGCGCACGGCGACTGCTGAAATTCGCGTGCTCCATGGGGCTGCTGCGGATTACGCTGAGGATGGCCGCAAAGGGGGGGGTAATCGATTTGCCTGGTAGTATCTCCAAGGGCCAGTTTCCGGTGCCCGGTCCGCCAGTTCCTGGTCAAACTCCAGCAGCAAACCGCTGCTACTCAGGTTTCTAACAATGCCGGTCGCCAATTGCGGCTGGCCGGCTGATACGAAAACGCGCCGGACAATCCATCTCCATCCGCACGAAGTCCCGCTTCTCGGCGTAGTCAAAGCATCACTATTACTCCTCATCTCTGGCTGCACAATCTGGAATCTATGCTTAGGCATAATGTAGCAGCCTGCTGGGAGGCTTCCAGGGTGAGATCGAGCAATGCAGGATTAGTTTCCCAGCCGATGGAGTGGCG
>AASF01001320.1 GCA_000168735.1 Candidatus Endoriftia persephone str. Hot96_1+Hot96_2
AGTGCGACTCACAATAGATATACAGCCTGGCTGTTTTGAGGCCGCGACCAGCCAAAAGTTCGCGAATGGTCGATCCGCCTCAATGCCCTCTGCCAGCCAGTTTGCGGGCAAAGTGTCGCCGATAGTAGGCCAGTGCGCTGTTGCCATTGGCGGCGACGTCAAACACCTTCCAGCCCGCCTCACCGCGATAGAGACGGAAAATCAGCTTGGCCGGGTAGCCGGCACTGCCCATGATGCCCACCGTCACTTTGGCCTCGTTGCGACCGACTCGCCGCGAATGGAACAGGCGCATACCCTGATCGTCATAGACCGAGAGGCGCTTCGCACAGGGTGCCCAGCAGCAGATGCTTTATCTTCCGCGCCATCACCTCACGCTGTGTCTCGTTCATCGTCCGATAGGCCGGCCCGGCCGCCCAGCGCGCCATGTAAGCGAAGTCGAAGGAAGGGGCAATGTTCTGTTCGCGAAAGGCCGCAAGCGCTTGCGGCGATCGCCCCTGCTGGCCGTGCATAAAGCTGATCAGCTGCTCGATACCCTGCTTCAGCACCTGGTCAGGGCCTGGCGGCTGTAGTTGCTGATAGCGAGGTCCGGGAGCATAGCTGTAGCCGGGGGCCGCTTCTGCCTGAGATACGCCAAACCCGGCGAGTATGCACAGCGCAATGATCTTTGCTTTCATGATTCCTCCAGTGGGGACTGCTGCAACTGGCCGTCTGCGCGACCAAGATCGTCAGGTTGCCAAGCACCCCAAGCGAAAGCAAGCAGCTTCAGCATCACAGAAACTGCCGATAAACCAATATCATCAGCAGCACCGCCAATTATGATTTTGAGAACCACAAGAGAGCTCAGCTGGTGAGTTTTTTATAGATCTCAGAGAGCCTTGGCGCGGCAGCGCCTCAACATCACTGATCAGCGCATAATTGGCCGCACCATACATATGCGGCAGGTAGTCCTGGCCCTCTTCATCAATGGTGATGCAGTAGGCGTGCACCCCATCCTGGCGCGCCTCGTAGAGCGCTTGGCGGGTATCCTCCACCCCATATTCGCCACGATAGTGATCGGGATAGTCCTCCGGCTTGCCATCCGATCAGAGTCACCAGCAGCTTGGTGCGCGCCTCCACCGACTTCAGTGTGGCGGTGAGATGGCGGATCGCGGGCCCCCATGCGAGTGTAATCGCCGGCTGTGATCCCGCTGATGCGCGCCTTGCACTTCGGCATCGTAGGCCTCATCGAACGCTTTGATCTGGAACAGCTCACAGCGCTTGCGTCCCCTGCCCAGTGAAACCGTAGATGGCGTAGCGGTCAACCCACCATCTGTAGCGACTTCCGCCAACAGCACCAGCGCCTCACGCTCCATCTGGTTGATCCAGCCCTCGGTGGAACCGGACATGTCGACCATGAACATCACCGCGATGCTGCGCTCCTCCCGCTGCATCCGGGTAAACAGCCGGTCGCTCATCTCCAGGCCGATGTGCAGATCGGCCCAGGCCTCGACAAAAGCATCGATATCCACCCCGTCACCATAGGCCTGGCGCTTCAACAGACGATCCTCATCGCGCATCGCTCAAG
>AASF01001319.1 GCA_000168735.1 Candidatus Endoriftia persephone str. Hot96_1+Hot96_2
GCTTGTGTCAGCCTGGCTGCAGGCCTCAATCAGCTCAAGCAACACCGCTGGAATGGCGGGCAGCCGCTCCAGGTCAACCGCCAGCAGACAACTATTCTTAACGCTATCCATAGATCCTGGGAAGGCTGGTGTAAATGTCCGGGTAGTCATTCGTCACCCATTAAGGCGCCCCATCCTATCCACCTCCGAACTCCTGTTTTGTGACTCAGTTCTGAAAGAAGAGTGATTAATGTCGTTTTTTCTGGGATAGAATCGGGATAAGTCTTTTAACGATTCAGAGCTCCAATGGTTATGCTGAACCCCCCTCAAGAGCCAGATCAACACACTACCTCCCATTCTGCCGGTGCCCGGAGCAATGCCTTGGTCATCGCCCTCGCCGGTGGCAGACATGGTGTTGGCAAGACCAACGTTGCAGTCAACATTGCAGTCAACCTAGCAAATGGTGGAGCCAAGGTCTGTCTACTCGACAGTGATAACCAGCTCCTCCGGTGCAGTGCAACTGCTGGGTGGCAAGAGCGAACTCGGGCTCGGCTCTCACATCTTCGACGGCCAACCGCTAGAGGCGGTGCTTCAGACGGGGCGAAACGGCATCCAGTTGCTCGCTGCCCCCTCCAACCTCGCCGCCTTCGACTACACCCAGACACTGCGTCTGAAGACCGCATTCCAGAAGCTGGAGAGCCATTTCGACTATCTGATCATCGACACCCCACCCGGCGACTCGCTCACCACCCTGTCGCTGCTGCGCTCCGCCAATCATATCCTGCTGGTACTCTCGCCCGAGCTGGAGTCGATCAAAGACAGCTACACACTGCTCTGGGCGCTGCGCCGTCGCGGCCATATGGGCGGGGTGCAGGTGCTGATCAACCGCATCAAGGGCCGCCAGCAGGGACTACAAGTCTATCGTCAATTCAAGCGCGTTGTGGAGAAAAACCTCGGTCTGAGTGTACGTTCACTCGGTTATGTCACTGCCGACCGGCATCTGCACAACGCCGTCTACAACCATATGCCGGTGAGCATCAGCGCGCCTAACGCCCCTTCCAGCCGCTGCTTTCACGCCATCACCGAGATCCTCAAACAGCGTTTTATCGGCCACTCCCCACTCAACAAAATGAGCCGCTCGTGGAAGATGAACCCGCCCCGCAGCGGCGCCTCATCACCCGTCGTGCAGATGACGCCGCGCCAGCAGGGTGCGCTCGCAACCAATGAACAGTTCGATCGTCTGTTTGCCCAGTTCTCCAACATCATCCGTAAAGAAGACATTCGTGAGGCCAGTGTGCGAAAGGCGCTGTTCTCTTTCGAAGAGAGTTATGAACTCCGCTTCAAGCAGCCGCTGCACGAGAAAAATTCTACCCCGCCAGCCGTCGCGGGCCGGGATGGCAGCATCGAGAAGATCGGCTCACGTCTTCGCCAGTCCCACATCCTCTCCGACTGCGAACGCAAGCA
>AASF01001318.1 GCA_000168735.1 Candidatus Endoriftia persephone str. Hot96_1+Hot96_2
GGCGTTTCATTTTGATGGTGCGAGCAGAAAAAACATCCCGCATCAGATTGGTGAGACGCATTGGATTCCACCTTTCCCTGGAGGAAATAATGTTAGATAGAAGCAGAAAAGTGGTTGGTATTGCCAGTATCGCTGCTGTGTTGGCAGCATCCGCTGGTTACGGCTCCAGCCATGGCTGCAGGCGCAGCCAGCGCAATGGAAGAGGGCAAAAAACTTGCCTTCAACCGCAAGAAAGGCAACTGCCTTGCCTGTCACCTGATCGAAGGCCGGTAAGGCTCGCCCGGCAATACTCGGTCCCGCCGCTACTGGCGATGAAGGCCCGTTACCCCAACAAGAAGGATCTGCATGACCAGATCTGGGATGCGACGGTTAAGAACCCAGAGTCACCGATGCCTGCTTTCGGCAAATATGAGGCCCTGTCGGCTGCAGAGATCGACAAGATCGTCGATTTTATCTGGTCTTTGTAAGCGGCCCAGTTCGGAGGAATAGTGATTATGATCAAACTGTTAAAAACGATGGCCGCGCTGACGATTACAGGTAGTGTCGCATTCTCTGTGCAGGCGGCCAGCCCCGAAGAAGATCTGAAGGCGTTTCAGAACCACTTCAAATGGCGTTTCCCCGGCGTGCCGATCTGAAGAGTATGTCAATGGTGTCTATGCCATCGACAAGATAGGCCGCGAGAGTTGGGAGGCGATCGAGGAGTGTCCCCCATATGAACCCTTCATCGAGTGCGGGTGAAGAGATGTGGAATACCCCTTTTGCCAATGGAAAAGGCTACAAGGGACTGCTTTCCCAAAGGTCCTGGCATCAAGGGCGACTATCCGCACTGGGACTAACAAGAAGGGTATGGTGATGACCTTGGCTCTGGCGCTTAATGAGTGCCGCAAGGCGAACGGCGAGAAGCCGCTGACAGTATAACGACACGGGTCCGATCAACGATATCCTTTCTTATATAGCCTACGAGTCTCGCGGGCAGGTCACCAATGTAGTGATTCCCCAAGGATGATCCTAAGGCGCTTGAGGCCTATGAGAAGGGCAAGAAGTTCTACTACAACTCGCCGAGGTCAATTGAACTTCTCTTGCGCTCACTGCCACCCCCAAAATGCCGGCATGAACATCCGCTCCGATGTGCTGAGCCCTGCATTGGGTCACACCACTCACTTTCCGGTCTATCGTTCCAAGTGGGGCACCGTCGGTA
>AASF01001317.1 GCA_000168735.1 Candidatus Endoriftia persephone str. Hot96_1+Hot96_2
TAACGAATCGCCTGATCAGCATGTTGGGCAGCACCCGCGCATAGCTAAGATCAAAACTCCCCGGCATGGGTCGCCCCGGTCCGCGCCCACCTGGCCGGCCCGATCCACCGCCAGGGTGACATCCAGGTTCTGCAGCACGACATCGTGGATCAACTGATCGTAGGCGCGCTGTAGAAAACTAGAGTAGATCGCCACCACCGGTCTTGGCCCCCTCGCAAGCCATGCCCGCCGCCAGAGTCAGGGCATGCTGCTCAGCGAGTGCCAACATCGAAATAGCGTTTCGGAAAGCGCCGTGCAAACTCCACCATACCGGAGCCCTCGCACATCGCCGGGGTGATCGCCAGCAGGCGCTCATCCTTTTCCGCCGTGGCGCAGAGCCAATCGCCAAAGATCTGCGTATAGCTGGGGCCAACACCACCCTTTGTCATCTCGCCAGTGGCCGGATTGAAGGGGGTCACGCCATGGTAGGCAATCGGGCTCTCCTCCGGCCGGGTCCATAGCCGCGCCCCTTCTGGGTCACCACGTGCAGCAAGCAGGGCCCGCTCAGCTTGCTCATGTTGCGCAGGGTCGGCACCAAAGTATCCAGGTCGTGGCCATCGATCGGGCCGATGTAGTTGAAGCCCAGCTCCTCGAACATGGTGCCCGGCAGTACCATGCCCTTCATGTGCTCCTCCCAGCGTCCCATCAGTTCACTGACTTGGGAGGGCAGATGGCTCAGTAGTGATTTGCCACCCTCACGCATGCCGGTGTAGAGCGTGCCGGAGAGCAACCGCGAGAGGTGATTGCTGAACGCACCTACCGGTTTAGAAATCGACCTCTTGTTATCGTTGAGCACCACCAAAAGATTCTGATCCAGCACCCCGGCATGATTCAACGCCTC
>AASF01001316.1 GCA_000168735.1 Candidatus Endoriftia persephone str. Hot96_1+Hot96_2
TGATCAGCAGGCAAGCTTCAATTTCACGGGCGAGATCGCTGACAGTGCCTTTCCTCTGATTGTCGAAGCCAGTGGATGGCATCGACCTAGTCACCAATGCAGAGCCTGATTTCATCCTAACGTGGTGTACTGATGGATGCAACAGCAACTCGGGTCAATCTCACCCCCCACACCACCATGATTGTTAAAAGTGCGATGGCGATGGAGGGAGGACTCACAGCAGAGAATCTGGCGATCGCTACAGAAGCCGTCACGAGCAAGCTCAACTTTGGTCTCGACACCAGCACTGTTGCCGACCCGATGACGTCAGCAGTGACCAACGACAATATCACCGAGGTGGTGCTGTCGAGTGAGGTCTTTGGTGAGATGGCGCGCAGGAGCGCCTACTGGATCGGTGGCGATGTTACTGAAGACGATATTTTTGCAGCCTTGGCTGCCGACCTGAGCGACTCGGCGCTTGGATGGCAAAGGTGCACCCGGTACTGTACCGCGTTACACCGCCATTGCGCATATCGTCAGCGCGCAGGTTTTGATCGAGGCGATGGTCGATGGGCTACAAGTCCACAACCAACCAGCAAGTAACGCGCTGGACGACGCCATTGCACAGGTACTTGGCACCGCAGATCGCTCACTGCATCGCTCAGTCAGAGAAATCAGAGCCAACCGG
>AASF01001315.1 GCA_000168735.1 Candidatus Endoriftia persephone str. Hot96_1+Hot96_2
CCTTGATCAGCGCCGAACTGGTGATCCTGTTCTCCTATCTACCACTACATGTCGTCTGGACAACGCAGTCGGCGATGCACTACGGCGCGGCTGCTGTGGAACGACTTGGGTTGGTTGATCGGCTTCATCGGCTTCGGCCTGATCGTGCCCTTCTTTCTGGAGCTGCGTGGGGTGCTCAAGGGGTGGGCCAGCCATCTGCCGATCATCACTGCCTCGGTGCTGGTGCTGATCGGCGGTTATCTGCTGCGCCACTACTTCATGTATGCAGGTGTCTATGCCTATCCCTGGTGATGAAATGAGACGATCGGGCGAGCAGCTGCGGCTCTTGGCCGGGCTGCTCTCCATGCCCGACCAGGATGCGCGGGAGATCATCCAGGGCCTGGGCCGAACAGCACCCCTGGGCTCGCAGAAGCGGCGGAGGAGCTGGGTAGCACCCCGCTAGAGCAGTGGCAGGGCGAATACACCCGGCTGTTTATCAGTGGTTTCCCCAAGACCGCCTGTCCCCCCTACGAATCGGCCTACCGCAGCGGCACCATGCAGGGGCCGACGGTGGCGAAGCTGGAGCGGCTCTACGCGCAGCTGGGGATGCGCTCCAGTGAGATGCCCGCCGACTACCTGGGAGTGATGCTGGAGTGCGCGGCGCTGCTGGAGGATGGGCAGCAACGACCGGAGTTGCGGACAGCGTCTCTGGGACGAGCACCTCAGCCGCTGGCTGGCCGATTTCGCGAACGATCTGAGCCAGCAGAGCGAGCTGGCGCTCTATCGGGCACTGGGCCTGCAACTGCTCGGATTGAGCGCGGATAGGGCTGGTCATGAGTGACCCAGGTTGGCTGCTGTCCGGTGTGCAGTTGGAGGAAACGCCGTTTCTGCAGGCGGTGATCGATGCCCATCAGACGATCTACCAGGAACACTTCGCCGATGAGCTGATGCTCAACCACCCAGCTTGGCATCCCAGCTGCGTGCCTACCCGCGAGCTAGACGATTGCCCGGTTGCTGCTGATCCTCACCCCGCTGGATGCTGTCGCGGCTGATCTTTCCCGCGCTCTGATCCCCGGCATTCCGATCCCGGCGGATTGGCAGCAGCAACAGCTGGAGGAGACCGGAGTACCCAGTTGCTGGGTCCCGCCAGTCGAACTGGCGATGCTTGGACAGAACCCAGCGCGCCCACCTCAACTACCATCCACAATCTCGGCCACTATCTGCTGCAGCCCATCGCCCTCAACATGCTGCAGTACGACTCCGCCGAGGCGGTGTTCGAGGCGTGGAACGAGGTGATCA
>AASF01001314.1 GCA_000168735.1 Candidatus Endoriftia persephone str. Hot96_1+Hot96_2
GACCTTAGCGTAGCCGTAGCCAGGTAGGTCGACCAGGCGGCGCTGCTCGTCAAGGCCGAAGAAGTTAAGCAGCTGGGTGCGACCGGGGGTCTTGGAGGTGCGCGCCAGGCTCTTCTGGTTGCAGAGCAGGTTGAGCGCGCTCGACTTGCCGGCGTTGGAGCGCCCGGCGAAGGCGACTTCAATGCCCTGGTCGGCTGGTGCCTGACTGAGTTTGGCCGCGCTCTTGAGAAAGCGTGCCCGGTGGTAGAAGGGATTCATAGGTTTTCAGGGGGGACGGCCTGAGCGTCGGCAGACGCCCGGAGTGGGGCTACCCCCAAAGCTTTTTGATCCAGGATTTTTTTGTTACGCGGGGGTTAGCGCGCGGCGGCAAGGAAGTGTGCGGTGTATTGCATATCTTCCTCCATGATGTGCTTGGTGAGCCAGGTCTTGAGGAAGTGCATCAGTTCGAAGCCGATCGCGGTCTTGCCCGATTCGACCTTCTCCACCAGCTCGATGACGTGCCCGAGCAACTCCTCGTGAATCTCCTTGTGTGCGTCGTAACCAGGATAGTTGAGGATGCGCATCAGACTCTCTTCAACGGCGAAGTGGATGCGGGTGTAGTCCGCCAGTTCACCGAGAATCTCTTTAACAACTTCGCTTCCCTGGCGTTTGTGGATTGCATCATGCATCCGGTTGATCATATCGACCAGCACCTTGTGCTGCGCGTCGATCTCTTCGATGCCGACACTCAGGGTATCGGACCCACTCTACAAAGGCAGCCATTGTTCTCTCCTCAGACCAGTTTTGTGGGATATTTTGGCCTAAAAGTCGATAAAAGTGTGTGAATTGCCCCGTGTTTCACGGCTCCTGGCGATCTGGGTCAATCTTCTCGTCTCCAGTGCCCCGATTTCCCGCCGGCCTTCTCCAACAGGCGCACCTGGTCGATGGTCATGCCGCGGTCGACCGCCTTGCACATATCATAGATGGTTAGCAGTGCCACTTGGGTGGCGCACAGCGCCTCCATCTCGACGCCGGTCTGGCCGCGGGTTTCGACCCGGCTCTGACAGTAGACGCTAGTGCTCTCGGGTTCGGCGCTCAGCTCGATATTGACCTTGGTGAGCGCCCAGCGGGTGGCATAGCGGCACCAGGTCGGCAGTCTTCTTCGCGGCCATGATACCAGCGACACGAGCGATGCCGAGTACGTCGCCCTTCTTGTGGCCGCCCTGCATGATCAGCGCGAGGGTCTCGGGCAGCATGCTGATGCGGCCTTCAGTGACGGCCACCCGGTGGGTGACCGATTTGTCGCCGACATCGACCATATGGGCCTCGCCGGCTGCGTTTGAAGTGGGTCAGGTCAGACATGCTGGTTACTCGGTTTACAGATGTTCAAGCGACTTGGCGACCTCACGCACCTCGAACTGCATGCTCTCCAGGTCGGCCATCACGTATGTGGCAGGGGCGCGGCCGACGCCGCCGATGGTGCCGGGGTTGATC
>AASF01001313.1 GCA_000168735.1 Candidatus Endoriftia persephone str. Hot96_1+Hot96_2
AGCGGGCTGCTGTCATCGCTCAGACTGGCCCAAGCGAGCTGCCGAGTCCGGCATGGAGGCGCTGGTCACCAGCAGCCTCGAGAGTGCAGTGGGAATTCAGTGCCGCCGCTCAGCTCGCCGCGGCAATCGGCGGCGCAGAACAACCACTGGCCCACGGGCTGGCCACCAGCGACTGGCTGGCCCGGGATCTGGCCCAGCCACCGCAAATCATTGCGGGCCAGCTGCTGTTAAACGACGTTATCGGACTTGGCCTAAGGGGCCTGCACAACCTGGAGTCACCGCAATGATGAGCAGCAGATTCGACTACCACTTCAGAGTCCAATTACACGATATCGACGCCGCCGGGGTGGTATTTTTTTCCCATACCCGTGCGCCACGCCCACGATGCCTATGAGGCCTTCATGGCGGAAATGGGCTTCAGCCTGCATGATCTGATCGAAGCCAAACAGGGTCTGCCCCTGGTCCACAGCGAAGCTGACTATCTACGCCCCATGCGCCATGGTGATGCAGTCGAAATCCGGTTACAGGTGGAACGGGCTAGGCGATAGCTCATTCACCATCGCTTATCAATTTTTTGATTCACAGGGGGGTAAACTGGCGCGGGTGAGAACCACCCACGTCATGCTGGACCTCAGCAATGGCAGCTCAATGCCACTTTCTGAGGAGCTGAGAAAGAGCCTAGCCGCCTATCTGGAGTAACGGCTAACGGGGCGGGCATCGCCGTGA
>AASF01001312.1 GCA_000168735.1 Candidatus Endoriftia persephone str. Hot96_1+Hot96_2
GTTTCAAGGATATCAACGACAGCATGGGCCATGAGTCGGGAGACCGACTCCTCGCCATTATCGCCCTACGCCTCGTAAATCCGCTGCGCGATGTCGATTTCGCGGCCCGCTTTGCCGGCGCCGAGTTCTGCATCATCGTCGACAATATTACTGATGAGTTCGACGCCGCCGAGGTGCCCGACCGCTGTCTAAAAGAGATCCATCAGCCGGTCGAACTCGGCACCCAGACAGTGCGCCCGATGGCAAGCTTGGGCATTGCACTGTTTCCCAAGGATGGCAAGCGACATGCAGCAACTGCTCAAAGCGGCAGACAGCGCCATGTACGCCGCCAAGGAAGCGGGCAAACACCGCTATGCCTTCTATATCCCCGAATTGACCACTCAGGCCAGCCAACGCCTCGCCCTTGAGCAGCAGTTACGGGTAGCGGTCGACAACAATGACTTCACACTCCACTATCAGCCACAGATATCCCTGAGCAGCGGCAAAGTCACCGGCGTTGAAGCCCTAATCCGCTGGCACCACACCGAACTTGGTGATATCCCTCCGAGCGAATTCATCAACCTCGCCGAGCGGATCGGCCTGATCCAGGAGATCGGTGAATGGGTTCTAGAAACCGCCTGCCGTCAGGCCGCCAGCTGGCATCACAAATGCGCTCGATCAGCTCCAGGTTGCGGTCAACATCTCCGCCATCCACTTTACTGATCTCGACTTCGTGAATACGGTCCACGCGGGTGCTTGACACCACCGGCATTGATCCGAAGCGATTGGAGATCGAGGTCACCGAAAGTGTAATACAGCTGGGTGACAACTATTCCACCACTTGCCAGCAGTTGGATGCACTCGGGATAAAGGTAGCGGTTGATGACTTTGGCACCGGCTACTCTTCCCTCGCGGTATTGAAACAGCTGCCGATCGACACCCTCAAGGTGGACCGGCTGTTTATCAAGGATCTGCAAACACGAGGCAAAATCCACTGTGCTCGTCGGCACCATTATTGGCATGGCCCAAGCACTGGGTTACAAGGTGGTTGCCGAAGGAGCCGAAACACTCGAACAGATTCAGATCTTGCGGGGGCTGGGATGTCACCAAGTCCAAAGGCTACTATTTCAGCCCGCCAGTACCAGCCGATCAGATCCCCTCACTGGTCAGCAAAGTACATTTTTAGCAGGCTGATAGCTCCACATCACAGCAAACGACCGGCTA
>AASF01001311.1 GCA_000168735.1 Candidatus Endoriftia persephone str. Hot96_1+Hot96_2
CCTTGATCCTCCACCAGATCACCAAACACCTGCTTCACGCCCGCGGCATCGATCCCGGAAAACACGCCGCCAGCGGCGCGAAACACATAGGCGATGGCCCAACCTGGCGATCACGCTATAGTAGGAGAGGATGAAGAAACCAGCCAGCACACCACCCCAACCGATCAGCGACCAGGCGGGATGCGCACCCTCCGCCCGTGCCAGCCGGGTCATGGTGTTGATCGGGCTCTGCCGGCCGAGCCGCCCAAGCATCACCTCCGACATCATGATCGGGATGCCCACCACCGCGATGCAGAGCAGATAGACCAGCACGAAGGCACCCGCCGCCGTTCTCGCCGGTGATGTAGGGAAACTTCCAGATGTTACCCAAGCCGACGGCTGAACCGGTCGCGGCAAGAATGAAGATCAGGCGGGACGACCACTGCCCGTGAATCGATTTTGCTTCCGTCATCAGCGGAACCTGTTTGCTCAATCTCTATATTAAAAGCGGCTATTCTCCGTGAATCACACGCCCATCACAAGGGCGGGCTGGCTCCCTCTCCCCTCCTCGCTTAGAATGCGCTGATGGCCAAGAAATCAAAGAAAAAGTCGTCCGGGAACGGCGGCTCCACCATTGCGCTGAACAAAAAAGCGAAGCACGACTACTTCATCGAAGAGCGCTACGAGGCGGGCGTCGCGCTGGAGGGGTGGGAGGTGAAGAGCCTGCGCGCCGGACGTATCAACCTGACCGAGGCCTATGTCATCATCAACAAAGGCGAGGCGTACCTGTTTGGCGCCAACATCAGCCCGCTGCCAACCGTCTCCAGCCACATCCAGCCCAACCCGACCCGCAACCGCAAACTACTGCTGCACCGGACCGAACTGAACAAGCTGATCGGCCTGGTCGAGCGCAAGGGCTTTACTCTGGTACCCACCGCCATGTACTTGGAAACGTGGCCGCGCCAAACTGGAGGTCGGCCTTGGCAAGGGCAAAAAACAGCACGACAAACGCGCCGACATCAAGGACCGTGATTGGAAACGCGACAAAGAGCGGCTGTTTAAGAAGGGTTAAGGAGCCCCTGAATAAGTCTGGACGAAGTGGATTCTGATTTAGAATATTCAGATTTGAGGCGAAAATCGCACGTAATAGCCGGCTATTGCGAAGATTTGCAACGAAAAAGCTGGGCATTCTGGACGCAAGATACGCGTTCATGACTTACTTCCAGAGGCTCCTTTAACGTCTGAACTGGATGAACCCAAAGAGCGCCTCGCCTACCTCAAACTCTGGCTCGGCCCGGCGACAACCATCAGCCTGTTCAACCACTTTCAAAATGCAAATTGGCAAATGCTTAGCACGGTCGTCCTTGCTATAATGACTACCGTCATCGACATCCACCTGCTCGATCGCCGCATCAAAAGC
>AASF01001310.1 GCA_000168735.1 Candidatus Endoriftia persephone str. Hot96_1+Hot96_2
CGAATCGCCCTTGATCACTTCCAACACAGGGGCGTGTTCCATTCTCTTTTCGAGGGATAAATCCAGCCTCATTTTTAGCTGTATCGACCCGCTCCCGTAACTCACGCGCCTTCACCACCTGGCTGCTTGAGACTGAGCTGACTTGAGCTGTAAACGCTCCAACTCAACGACTTTTCTCCCAAAGCGGAAAGAGCAGATTGCTCAAACCAAGCAGCAGCACCAGACCTGCGAGCAGATAGTTGAGGCGCCTGGCAAAGGAGTAGCCCCTTCTCCGCTGCTCCCCCGGGCATAAGATTCAGCTCGAGCGATTCGCCGGCAATCTCGCCATCCACCGTGACCGCATCTAATCGGATCGCGTGTTTGCTGAGCTGCTCCAAAAGCAGATCGACACGCCCCCTGGGGGCGACATAGAGATCAATCGTCAGGGTCTGACTGCCCCGATTGCGGGCAACGCACAGGGAATCGAAGTAGACTTGCGACAACCTGAACGGCGTCTCCTGCTCCAGCTGAAAGGTGAGCACCTCCCGCAGATTGGATTCCGCAACTCTAGGTAGGATTAGCCGCTTTTTCAGGTAGCCCTCTGGGGGCAGAATCAGCTCCACTCTTCTCGCATCCTGCAACAGGAGTCGCTCTCTACCCAGCCCTGACGGATCGATCAAGCCAACCATCACGGGCTCGACCCCCTTCGCCCCTTTGACCACTCGCCTGATAGCGAGCTCATCACCCTCTACGACAATCTGGTAGACCTGCCCTCCAAACAGAATTCGCTTAACAAACTCTGGCA
>AASF01001309.1 GCA_000168735.1 Candidatus Endoriftia persephone str. Hot96_1+Hot96_2
CCGGTGCCACTCTCACCATTGATCAGCACTGTCAGATCAGTCTCGGAGACCTTGTAGATCAGCGCAAACAGTTTGCTGATCGCCTTGCTGCGGCCGATGATCTTGAAATCAATCTCTTCGTGTGCCCTGGCTCGTGGCTGCATACTTGCGCCGCAATTCGGCCATACCGTGGGCGTGGCCAAGCACCTCATGAAAGCGCTCGGGGTTGATCGGCAGGGTGTAGAAGTCGAAGAAGCTGCGCGCGATCAGCGAGCGTAACTCGTTATCATCCATGTCATCATGGTTGATAACCGCAATCCAGGAGACAGAGCCTGAGACCCGCGCCACATGCCCCCAAGCCTTGGCGATTTCACCCCAATCACACTGATCACAGTAGAGCAGTCCAACGGTGCAGTGATGCCTGCGCACCAGCTTCGGCAGGTCATCCAGATTATCGGCTCTAACTAGGTTCCAGCCGTAGAGCTCCAAGCCATCAAACGGCGTCCTGTCACCTACGGATACAACCAGGGCATTCCGCTCCTTCAGCATCCTTTCTGCCCCTTTAATCACTTCAGCTTCAAGTAACAACGCTTACAACCCGTCCATCCTAAAAAATAATCATGTTCCTACAAGGATTTTCCTCCCACGTCGTGAACAGGGTCACCGAACCCCCCCTACAATCTCCGCGAGGTGAATTATAGTTCTACTCAAAGCCATCTACAGGCCATTTATCGAGCTCATCACCCGCCTGGCGTGCCACTTCTGTCACAAAAACAGGGGGCAATTGCCAATTATGACACAGCAATTCCTGTTCCAACCTTGTATTCATGACAAGAACAATGATCGCTCAGCTTTTCTCCCCCAACAGAATGCTTACAGCAACACAACACATACAGACATCTGGCGCTTAATTTGCGTGGAATTTATCAAAAGTTTTTTGACAACTTCGGATAACCGGAATTCAATAACCGGGGAGCGGCAGGCTACAACTTTGATGGCATCACCATCCCGGTTGGCGGTATTGGCGGTGGCCACCTGGGAGATCTTCATCGACCTGGCGTCAACAGCACCTGTGCCAATGCGCAGTGCCAACCGGCACCACCGACTTTGGCAACAATGGCTTCTGGTCGATGATCAACAACCGGGGCTTTTTTAATGCCTGATGCAAAGCCAGCGCCTGCTCACACGACACCGTGGAAAAAGGCCAAAAGAAACGAGACACCCCTCACACTAAAACCCCGGCCGTTTCGGTTTGCGCCGAGCTTTTCTGTAGATTAGGCCAAGATCAAAACAGTCACAGGGTTAGAAGGGGGGGCTGACTTGTGAGGATACTGACTCTATTGATGATGGCGGTGATGCTGCAGGCCTGCTCCATCGCACGTACCAAGACCGCCGAACTGATGCCCGACAACACGCCAGGCATCCTCTACCCGGTCGACGGCACCATCACCATCTACGTGCCCAAGAAAGAGTACGACGAGCAGATACGTCTGCAGCTCAGACGCTCCGCTGAGTTTATTCACCAATCCGGGGCAGGATCTGAAGCAGGATGCCGTGATCATCGC
>AASF01001308.1 GCA_000168735.1 Candidatus Endoriftia persephone str. Hot96_1+Hot96_2
CGCCCTTTTCGATCCGATTGACCACCTCCATCATTCCCTCGATGGGGCGGGTTACCCCCCTGCCCAGGACGATGGCGAGCAGGATGGCCGACAGCAGTCCAACCAGGCTCAGGCCAAAGCCATTGATCAGAAGATGGGCCTTTTTCAGCGGTGGAGGGGCCTGGATCTGAACAACAGCCTGCACCTCACCGATATCTGTGTCGGCACTGGTTATCTGGTGCGCTGAATCGGCTCGGATGCTGGGAGAAGAAAAAATTCTCGATGGTGTTGAAATGGCGAGCGGGCTCCAGCTCGCGAATCTTGATGCGTCCATTGCGATCGCCGATAATCACCCCAACCACTTCATGGTGCTGCAGGAATTGCTGTGCCAGTTGTTGCAGGCGATCCACATCCTGTTGTCTTAACGGCATGATGCTCAGCGCCGCAAGCTCTTGGGTCATCGACCCGGCCCGCTGCTTGAAATCCGCCTCGATCTCGTTGAAGCGGGTTTCAAGTAGATACCAGCCCAATAGCAGGGAGAGCATGACAACAGGGATGACCGCTAGAGCAAAGATCCGTCGGCGAATCCATGAAAATTTCTGGTTTATCAAGCCTCGAACGCCTCCACGCCCTAAACGGTTGTTAATCCACTCATCAAAATACTCGCATCTGACCCGCTTTGATTGTAACTTGAACGGCTAAATCTAGCGTCACTGGTTTCTGTCTCTGTTCCCTGGAAAGGGTAGAATTTCCAACCAGCTAACATTCTGACACGCAGCTATCTAATCCCGACATGCTCTACAAAACCATCGAAGATTTCATCGGCAACACTCCGCTGGTGCGGCTGCAGCGCCTTCCAGGCGACACCAGCAATACCCTGCTGGTCAAGCTAGAGGGCAATAATCCTGCCGGATCGGTCAAAGATCGGCCGGCCCTGAGCATGATCCGCCAAGCCGAGGCACGAGGCCAGATCAAGCCCGGCGACACCCTGATCGAGGCCACCAGCGGTAACACCGGCATCGCACTGGCGATGGCGGCGGCAATCAGCGGTTACCGCATGATCCTGGTGATGCCGGAGAACATGAGCATGGAGCGCCGCGCAGTGATGAAGGCCTACGGCGCGGAACTGGTGTTGACCCCCAAAGAGGGCAGCATGGAGGCGGCCATCGACAAGGCTCGGGAGCTGGAGGGAGAGGGGGTGGGCCTGATCCTCGACCAGTTCTCCAATATCGACAACCCGGCATCCCACAGCGCCGGCACCGGCCCGGAAATCTGGCGCGACACCAGCGGCGAGATCACCCACTTTGTCAGCGCCATGGGCACCACTGGCACCATCATGGGCGCCTCCCGCTATCTCAAGTCACAGAACCCGGCGATCGAGATCGTCGGTGTGCAGCCCCAGGAGGGGGCGAGCATCCCCGGTATTCGCCGCTGGCCTGAGGCCTATCTGCCAAAGATCTACGATGCCAGCCGGGTCGACCGGATCATCGACGTCTCCCAGGAGGCGGCCGAGCAGACCACTCGCGAGCTGGCAGCGCGAGAGGGGATCTTCTGCGGCATCTCTTCTGGTGGTGCGGTGGCGGCGACACTGGAGCTGTCGAAGCAGGTGAGCGACGCGGTTATCGTCACGATCATCTGCGATCGTGGTGACCGCTACCTCTCCACCAATGTCTTTCCTGCGGAGTAGGCAGAGCCTGCTCCTGGCCGCCCTGTTGGGCGGTTTACTGTTTGCACTTCTGTTTCACTCGATCTTTGCCAGCGGCCGGTTGACGCTGCAGCTCGGCAGTCTCGCCGCTCCCGGCTGGAGCGCCGAAGGGATCAACCTGCAACTGCTCCAACCAGCGCCCGGCCGGGAAAACTTCCTGATCAGCATCGCCAAGCTCCACCTGCCTGGCCTCGCGCAGCCACTGCAGCAGTTGAGTTTTGAATGCAGCAACGGACGCCTGCAGGGGCGACAGTTGGAGTGTCCCTCGGTTCGCATCGGCTTCGATCACCCCTTGCTGGGTCGGCAGCAGAGCACGGGCAGTCTGTTGATGGATCTGCAGCAGCCACATCTTCAGGCAAGACTGAACCGGCTCCGGCTGTGCAGACTGGGCACATGGCCCCGAAATTTGAGCTGCAACTCGATGCACAGGGTTGGCAGGCGACGGTCGACGCCAATGCGCTGCAGCTACAGCAGCTGACCAAACTCACCGCCGCTGCATGCATCCCAGTCAATCTGGCCGAATGGTCACTGCAGAGCCCAGATCGATGCACAGCTCGAACTCACTGGAAGCCAGCAAAAACTCACCCAGATCAGCGGCTCCATCGGATTGAGAGAGACCAGCTTCAGTGACGCGGATGGAACCTATCTTGCGGAAGGGTTGCAGGGGAGCATTGCGGGGCAGATTGGTGCTGTTGCGGCTGGCTGGCAGGGGAGTCTGGCACTGCAGCTCGATGGGGGAGAGGCCCTAACGCCATTTCTCTATGCGAATCTGGCAGACCACCCCCTCCATCTCAGTGGCGATTTTCGACTGGATGAGGCGGGGGATCAGCTCGAACTCATCTCTCTGCACCATCGACAGGGGCAACTGATCGATCTCTCCCTGGATGGCCGTTTCAGCCTGGGTGAGCACGCCAAGGTCGAAGCACTGGCTCTGCAACTGGAGCCAG
>AASF01001307.1 GCA_000168735.1 Candidatus Endoriftia persephone str. Hot96_1+Hot96_2
CCTTGATCCCTCTGCTACTGGTCCAGTCTGGAGAGCGTCGCGTTGCCTTGCGTATCAGATGAGTTGCTCGGCACCCGCCAGATCGTGGTGACAATCGGTTGGCAAGCAGGTCAGCAGTGTGCCCTGGATCACTGGTGGTACGATCCTGGCCGATGGCCGTGTCGCCCTGATCCTCGATGTCGGCGCACTGGTGCGTCTGGGCACTGCGCACCTACAGGAACAGGTTGAAGAGGGAAGGAAGGCTGCCAAACGGGAAGAGGAGCGTCGTGTGCGGGTGATGGTGGTGGACGACTCGATCACTGTGCGCAAGGTTACCAGCCGACTGTTGGAACGTCACGATATGGATGTGGTGACAGCAAAAGATGGTGTGGATGCGGTAGCGCTGCTCCAGGAACAGATTCCGGGATATCATGTTGCTGGATATTGAGATGCCGCGCATGGATGGTTTCGAATTGGCACGGCATGTCCATAATTCAGTCGAGTATTATGGACTGCCAATCATCATGATTTCGTCGCGTGTTGGTGAAAAACATCGCAAACGTGCCTTTGCTCTTGGTGTCAGGCGCTGTCTCGGCAAGCCTTACCAAGAGGCGGAACTGCTTGAGAATATTAAAGACGTGTTGGCGGAATCTGAGACATGAGTGAGGCGATCGCAGGCGAGGTTCGGAGTGTCCTGATTCCGTTGGTGTCGGGGCGGTTGTTGCTGCCAAAATGCCGTAGTGGCGGAGGTTGCTGCCTAACCAGCAAGCTGAGCCTCTGGACGATGCTCCGGCCTGGCTGCGGGGCATTGTCGAGTGGCGCAGGATCAAGATCCCTGCTGATCGCCTTTGAAGGGATGCTGGAAGAGGAGTGGATTCAGGGAGCCCGGCAACCGGGGACGTATCGCAGTTGTCCACACACTCAATGGAGATGCTTCGCTCCCCTGTTCTGGAGTTGTCTGTCAGTCTGTGCCTAGTCTGGTGCGCATCACCACCGAGAACATCATGCCGAGCGAAAGCGATGGTGAGATCAGCCCGGTGGTGCAGAAGTCGGTATTGGTGAATGGTGAGACGGCGATGATCCCCGACCTGGACGAGGTGGAGTTCATGCTGCTTGAAGCGTTCGAAACGAAGTGACCAGATTCAGGTCATAAAGTCCCCCCACAGGGGTCTGGATGGCTGCGAGGGCGGCCAGTGGCGCGGTCTCTGTCCGCAGCACTCTGGGCCCCAGCCTCACTCCTTTGAATCCCGCCTGTTGCGCTAGGCGTCGTTCTTCCGGGCTGAGTCCCCCTTCAGGCCCCACTAGCAGGACGATTGCGTCCGGCCTTGAAGAGAGGTCATGCAGGCTTTCCGAGGCTCGATGGTCGAGCATAAGTCGCATTGTGGCAGGCAGTTGCTGCAACATCTCGTCAAACCGGCCTGGTTGTTCCAGCTGTGGGACGCGACAGCGTCCGGACTGCTCGCAGGCGCTGATTACAATCTTCTGCCAGTGAGTCATCCGTTTCTGTTGGCGTCGTGGATCAAGGCGCACCACACAGCGCTCCGTTACCAGTGGAACAATGGCACTCACCCCAAGCTCTACTGACTTCTGCAAAGCAAAATCCATACGCTCCCCACGTGAGATGCCGATTGCCAGTGTAATTGGCAGGGAATCCTTCGCCTCTTTCCGCAGGCACTGATGCAGTTCAACCTCGACCCGATTGCGGTCGCTGCTGATC
>AASF01001306.1 GCA_000168735.1 Candidatus Endoriftia persephone str. Hot96_1+Hot96_2
CTTGATCAGGCCATTGCCCGCCAGACGGAGCTTGAGGCAAGCAGGGCGGCAATCGCCAGCAGAGTAGCCCATCGTTTCATATCATTCCTCCTCTCAATCCTCGACAAAGCTGCGGCTGCGGCCACTTTCATTCGGTTTTCTCGCGGCATTCGCAGAGATCTTCGATCACACAACTGCCGCAACGCGGCTTGCGCGCCACACAAGTATAGCGCCCATGCAAGATCAGCCAGTGGTGCGCATCCTGCAAAAACTCCTGTGGAATCCAGCGCAGTAACTTTTTCTCCACCTCCAGCGGTGTCTTGCCTGGCGCCAGTCGGGTGCGGTTGCCAACCCGGAAGATATGCGTATCCACCGCCATTGTGGGATGGCCGAAGGCGGTATTCAACACCACATTGGCGGTCTTGCGCCCCACCCCCGGCAGCGCCTCCAGCGCCTTGCGCTGCTCCGGCACCTCGCCACCGTGATGCTCCAGCAGCATCCGACAGGCGGCGATGATATTCTTCGCCTTGCTGTTGAACAGGCCGATGGTCTTGATGTATTCCTTCAACCCCGTCTCGCCCAGTTCGAGGATCCCAGCCGGAGTGTTGGCCACCGGAAAGAGCCGGGCGGTGGCCTTGTTGACCCCCTTGTCAGTAGCTTGGGCGGAAAGGATCACCGCAATCAGCAGCTCGAAGTGTCGAGCTGTAGTTAAGTTCCGTGGTGGTGGTTGGGGTTGGCTTGCTGCAGCCTGCTCAAAGATATGCCGGCGCTTCTCTTGGTTCATCTCAATCCGNTGGAGCCCCAGCTGGTGAAGACAGAAAGCGGGAAGTCTAGCAGTTCAGCACCGCTCAGATCATCTCCACCACCCATTTGGTGACCACACCAGTAGCGCGGGCACACTGGCTCACCGCGTGCATTCGGCAAAGGCTTTGTATTCCGTTGCATCCCACAGGTCATAGGTGCGGCCGGTGAAGCGTTGCTGCAACTCTTCACAGGTGATGCCGCCGAACTCCTCGCGGAAGCAGCTCGACCAGTTCCCGACCCTTGCGAAAGTTGCCGATGCCTCGCCCCCGGTCGAGTTTATCCCGATCCCGCCCGCGCTTGGCGCTGAGCGCCATCAGGCCACCGGTGAGCGCACCGCAGGCGCCCTGCCCCATCAGACCTCCACCGCCAGAGAGGCCATGACTCGCCTTGATCGTCTCGTCACTGATGATGCCAATGGTCTCCTGCACCGTGGCCAACACACACTGAGGGCAGCAGCCATAATCCAGTTCATATTGAGTCGCCTTCGCAT
>AASF01001305.1 GCA_000168735.1 Candidatus Endoriftia persephone str. Hot96_1+Hot96_2
TCAATCAGTTTGGAGTTGTGATGAAGGCACGGGTGAAGTGGGTGGAAGATGCCGCGATGATGGGTGAGTCCGGCAGCGGGCATGCGGTGATAATGGACGGTCCGGAGGCGTTTGGCGGGCGCAACCTGGGGATACGGCCGATGGAGATGCTGCTGCTCGGCATGGGTGGCTGCACCGAGTTTGATGTGTTGTCGATGCTGAAGAAGTCGCGCCAGCAGGTGACCGGTTGTGTGGTTGAGTTGGAGGCAGAACGGGCCGAGAGTGAGCCAAAGATCTTCACCCGGATCCACGCTCACTTTATCGTCAGCGGCAAAGAGCTGAGTGAAAAGCATGTGGCCCGCGCCATCTCTCTGAGTGCCGAGAAGTACTGTTCCGCCTCGATCATGCTTGGCAAAGTGGCGGAGGTGACCCACGACTATGAGATCCGGGATGTCTGAAACGGTCGATTTCGACGCGCTGGTCGCCGAGTTCTATCAGGTCTGGTTTCGCTTCCATCCCAGCGCGGCACTGTTTGCCGGTGTCGCGGGTTATGAGGGGCAACTGGCTGCGGATGGCGACGATGATGTGGGCGCGTTGGCCGGTTGGCTCGGCAATCTGCTTGCTGGGGCTCTCCGAGTTCACGCTTGGATGCGCTTGATGCGGATCGCCAGATCGACCTGCAGCTGATCTATGGTGCGGTGATCATCGAACGCCGCTGGCTGCTGGAGCAGGACTGGCGGCATCGTGATCCGGCCCGCTATCTGCCGCTGCGGACTCTGCAAGAGTTGGTGCTGCGCCAACCCGAGCAGCTTTGCGAGGCTGTGCTGGGGCTGCTGAAGCGCACCCCTAACTATCTGCGTGATGCGCGCAGTCAGGTCTTGGAGCTGCCGGAACTGGTCTCCAGTCTGTGGTTGGCAGAGGCGCTGGAGCTGCTTGAGCGCGGCATCCACTGGCTGCACCGGCTGGTACAAGGAGCT
>AASF01001304.1 GCA_000168735.1 Candidatus Endoriftia persephone str. Hot96_1+Hot96_2
AATGAATTAGCGGCGCGAATCGCCCTGATCAAATTTTGATAGAGCTGCATCTCATACCGGCTCAGGTCGTGTACCTGTCTGATCCAGCGCCTCGCCCCTGATATTGATAGCTGCCGCCAAGTAATTCCCGCAGGCGCTTCTGGCGCGGTTCCTTGCTAGATGTGACCTTGGCAACTAGTGCCTGTACGGCCTTACGGATTCGACTTCGTCTGAGAATTGTGAGGGTGATCAGCACCCCACTCAGAATAAACAGCGCCAGCAGCACCTCTCCCAGGATGAGTACGGTCAGGCCGCTTAACTCGATCATTAGGTATTTCTCCCTGAATCCTACTCTTGCAAGACGCCAGCTGCTCCTTCATCAACCAGCGTCACCTCATCCTGCCTGTTACGTCGCACCCACCAGAAGGCCCCTCCGCCCAGTGCCAGAACCAGCAGATTGATGACAGCGAGCCAGATTGAGCTTGAGATCCAGTCGGTCTCCTCCTCTTCCTCCTCTTCCTCCGCTTCTTGCGCCACTGGCTCTGCCTGGGTCTGCGGGGCCGGCTCATGACTAGGCTCTGCTGGTTCTACCGGCTCGGGCTCATCAACTAGTTGCTCCATCTGCGCCGGTGCAGGGTTGGATATGGGCTCTGGCTCAGGTTCCGGTTCGGGCTTGGATTCTGCCGGCGGAGGCTTGATGCCCTCCACCTCCATCGGCCCATCGAAGTAGTCCACTGGATGCCCCGCAACTGTTTGCCCCTTCAGCTTGATC
>AASF01001303.1 GCA_000168735.1 Candidatus Endoriftia persephone str. Hot96_1+Hot96_2
TACGCCCTTGATCCTGCCAGTGGCCTGATCATGGTGCCGAGCGGTGATTTGCATGCAGGCGCGGATGAAACTTGCCGGCCAGTGTTTGCCGCACAGCGACTCGTGTCGGCTTTGAGCTTGCTGCAGCAGTGAGACCGGTTTCAACACCAGCCTGACTGGTGGAGTGCGGTGCGCTACCAGAGGGCCCTGGAAGGGGAGCTGACGCGTACCATCATGACCCTGGCTAACGTGGAGACAGCGCNGGGTTCACCTGGCGACGCCGAAAACAGTCGGTGTTCATTCGCCAGCGCAAATAACCCCAGCGCCTCGGTCACCATCAAATTCTATCCCGGTCGCACCCTGGAGAAGGGCCAGGTGGAGTGCGATCGTGCATCTGGTCGCCTTCGGCAGTTGCCAGAGTTGGAAACCTCACGGGTCACGGTGGTGGACCAGAAGGGACGTCTTGCTCAGCGGCGATGAAAACTCCAGCCAGATGAGCCTCACCACCAGCCAGTTTGAATACACTCAGGAGCTGGAGGCGCACTTCAAACAGCGCATCGAGGATATCGTTGCGCCGCTGGTGGGCAATGAGAACCTGCGTGCCGAGGTCACTGCTGAACTGGATTTCAGTCAGGTGGGAGCAGACCCAGGAGAAGCTTCAATCCCGATATGGCGGCGCTGCGCTCTGAGCGGTGGTCACGAACAAGTGAGCCGGTTGCGTGCCGAGCAGGGGGT
>AASF01001302.1 GCA_000168735.1 Candidatus Endoriftia persephone str. Hot96_1+Hot96_2
TTAGCTTTGAACTCCTTAACTAAGCGTGATGACCTTTCTAGCTTCAAATGTGGGTTAAGATTTCTTCTGCCTTCAATATCAGAGAATGGCTCTGCCGGATCGTCGAAATAGTAACTACCTTCTTTTATTATTGCGTCTAGCACACTTGCTGTTTTCTCATTAATGTACCTAAACGTTCCAGCCCCCCAGCTTGGTACACCAATGCTTTCAAGTTCTTTATAGGTAATACCTTTGATTTTTTTATGTTCGTCAAGCGGTTTGAATTTCTTGAAGTAAATGAAGCTGCCGTGCTCTTTCCGTGATTGTTGAACGCCCCCACAATACCAATGTACTGTCGGTATCTCTATAGACAAAATATGCTTTTCCTTCGGCCCTATCGCTGAACTCGCCTACAGCACTTTGCCACCAATATTTCTCACATAATGTTGATTCCCAGCAAGTAGCTTGGCATACGCCTTTTTTATTTATTTTATATCCCGTCTTAACAACGTCATTTTTGCATTGAAACAGTCTTCGGTCTCGGTCCGCTTGTTGGCAATGACCGCTCCATTCCTGATTATTGAAAGCTGTTCTGATTATTATGGGCATAGCTGCTCTCTGATTTAGCTAACGCCTGCCGTAACCGGCGCATTTGTAGTGAGCGCAGCGAACGAAAAATGCGTCCCGAGTTTACGGCCTTGTTAGACACTTTGTGCGCCAGGTATTGGCATGTAGATGATAGGGATACGGTACTTTCGCCTCTTAGGATCTGGATGGGGCTCAGTAATGTATAGAAAGCCAATATGATGTAGATACGCGATAAAGGCGACCACCTTGTCATCATCCAATCCAATAATGGACTTGACCCAGCTGAAATCAATGGTCTTCTTGTTTGAACGCTTGCCTATAAACGTGGAAAAGTATTTTGTCCACTCGTTGCTAACTTTGGATATATTCCGTATGTAAACCTTTTTTGAGTTACAGTATGCATCATATACGCACCTTTTCTTAAACAGTTCCCATTCCCAATCTCCATCGATGTTTTTAACATGAACCTCTTGATCAGGATTTTCTTCGTAGTAAGTGGAAACGACTATTGCGATCTGCTTTAGAAAAGTAAGAAGGTTTCTTGGTGTGACCTTACCGTGCCCATCCTTGAAGTGGGTAAGGAGAAAATCAAAGATACAAATTTCCGTTTCATTTGAAGATGTATCTTTGTGAACAATGGTTCTTGGGAAGACTTTTGTAATTCAGGGCCTTGTTAATTCTGTTCAAGAAGACTGGCATCTCTCTCCTGATTAATCATGCTAAAATTAAAAAGC
>AASF01001301.1 GCA_000168735.1 Candidatus Endoriftia persephone str. Hot96_1+Hot96_2
GATCAGTTGCAGAAATTTTTTCATTAGATTCTTCTCGGACTCGTTAGGGAGCTTCTGAATGGATCTGGGCCAAGCAGATTGGGATTCCGGACCCAAGATGCGAGACCAGGATTCGTTCAGAGGCTCCTTAGCTACTACAAAACGAACAGGGCCATTTGGCCGCAGCCGCCGCTGCGCCGCCATGATAATTCACAGCCCTCCAGCCCCACGCCAGACAGAAATTCTGGCTCCACCGCGATCACCGCCGCCTCCACCCGGGAGTGCACGTCGAGTTTGCGTAGGATCGCCTTCACATGCAGCTTCACAGTGCCATCGGAGATCCCCAGATTGCGTGCGATCACCTTGGTTGCTCTGCCCCTCCGCCAGAATGACAGAGGATCTCCCGTTCCCGCGGCGTCAGATCCGCCAGAGAGTGGTGACTCTCCTTCTCCTGGCTCTGCTCACCCCCCTGTACAGCTTTCGCCAAGATGCTGGTCAGCTCTTTTGCAACCACCGAGTTGCCCTGAACGATCTCCTGTAGGGCATCGATCAATTCGTCCGGCTCCATATCCTTGAGCAGATACCCCTGGGCACCATTCTGCAGCGAGTCGATCACATCTTTCTCCTCGCGGCTGGTGGTGAGCATCGCAATCGGCATGTTCGCCTCGCTCTGACGCAACTGCTTGAGCATCTCGATGCCATTCATATTTGGCATGCGCATGTCGAGCAGCACCACATCCGGCCGCTCCTCCAGCACCAGTTCGACACCCTGCAGGCAGTCCCCCACCGCATAGACCTCGATACCACGGCGCTCAAGCAGCTCCTGCAGGCCGATGCGAAACAGCGCATGGTCGTCGATCAACATTACCCGCATCTAATCCACCTCTACAGACCGGGGCGTCGTCTCGGCACGATGGATGGTTAGTTCCACCCGCGTGCCCTCCCCCGGCTCACTTTCAATATTGAGTCGCCCACCGACCCGGCGCGCCCGCTCCTCCATGATCGAGAGGCCGATATGCTCGCCCGGATTGCCCTCCGAGGTAGTCTCTTCAAAACCGACACCATCGTCCTCCACCAAGCAGCCAGGTAGTCACCCTTGCCCACGACAGCGCACCAGCACCCGCACGGTATGCGCCTGGGCATGTTTGCGTATATTCGCCAGCGACTCATGCACGATACGCAGCGCCTGCAGCTCCCTGACTGCTGTCTCATATTGATTTTGCGGCAATCTTGCTGAAATAAAAGTCGCGATGCCGGTCTCCTGCTGAAACCGCTCCACCAACTTCTTCCAGCGCCGCCAGCAACCCCCCCTGATCGACACCGGGCGCGAAAGCTGTTGATCAGCTCACGCAGCTCCA
>AASF01001300.1 GCA_000168735.1 Candidatus Endoriftia persephone str. Hot96_1+Hot96_2
TTTTTCTCTTCTTCTCTATTTCCTCTTGATTTGTCAGGGTGTTCTCCCGCATATTCTCGTAACATTCTCCATTTTTCTTCCAAATGTTGACGCAATGTGGTTTTTGGCCCAAACAGACTTCTTAGCCTTTTTATAACTTCATCAGAAGTTAATGTAGCTCTTGTTTTCTTTATCCCCCCGAATAGCATTTATTTTATGGCGGCAAATTTTCTTTTCGTCGCCAAGAGGACAGTTACAGTTTATGTAAACTAATTGCCCATTAATCTTGATAGTTACTTCGAACGGAGGTTTTTTTCTATTCCTTGAATAATAAACCAATGTCTCCATAATTTTTCCCCTAACGTTTGGGCTTAGTGGCGACAAAAAGCGGAGCGAGGAACGAGCGGAGCTTTTTGCCGTCCACTGGAGCCCCATTGTTGGGCATATTTCTGTGCTGGCCTGTGTCCATGACTCAAAATACTCCCCTTCCCTGATGATTCGACTTTTCTGAGGCGGGAGGCTTGATCCGATTTCCTTTCAGCCTGCACCATGATTTTGCAACCAAATTTTCTGAGGCGGAAGGTTCAATGCGATTTCCTTGCCGCCTGCACCATTATTCACAGCCAAAAGCTTATCCTTTCCCTGTATGCCCTTGCAGCCAACTTCTGCAATAGCGACGAAGCCGCATCCGTCCTGAGCCTTGCAAGGCGAGATAATCTTTCGTTAAGGCACCAACCAAATTGCCCAACTCTCTGCCATGATGCCGAATAGTCTGAGCTCCAAGCCTCTCCGGCCCTACCCATTTAAACTTAATTCTTTGTTGCCGTGCACGGCTTATTCTATGGCGATGCCTTGGTTGCCCAACGTCTTGGCTCAGTGGCGGCAAAAAGTGGAGCGAGTGTACGAGCGGAGCTTTTTGACGTCCACTGGAGCCCCATTGTTGGGCATAATTCTGTGCTGGCCTGTGTCCATAACTCAAAATTCTCCACTTCCCTGAGGATTCGACTTTTCTGAGGCGGAAGGCTTGATTCGATTTCCTTTCACCCTGCACCATGACTTTGCAACCAAATTTTCTGAGGCGAAAGGTTTAATTCGATTTCCTTGCAGCCTGGCACCATTATTCACACCCAAAAGCCTATCATTTCCTAGTAGGCGCGTGCAGCCAACTTCCGCAATGGCGACGAAGCCGCATCCGGCCTGAGCCTTGCAAGGCGAGATGATCTTTCGACAGGGACAAACCCTATTAACCACCTATCCGCCATGATGCCGAATAGTCTGGGCACCAAGCCTCTCCGACTCTACCCGATTTAAACTTAATTCTCTGTTGCCGTGCACGGCTTATTCTATGGCGATGCCTTGGTTGCCCAAACGTCTTGGCTCAGTGGCGGCAAAAAGTGGAGCGAGGAACGAGCGGAGCTTTTTGGCGTCCACTGGAGCCCATTGTTGGGCATAATTCTGTGCTGGTCTGTATCCATGACTCAAAATACTCTACTTCCCTGAGGATTCGACTTTTCTGAGGCGGAAGGTTTAATTCGCTTTCCTTGCAGCCTGCATCCTTATTCACACCCAAAAGCCAATCATTTCCCGGTAGGCACGTGCAGCCAACTTCTACAATGGCGACGAAGCCGCATCTGGCCTGAGCCTTGCAAGGCGAGATGATCTTTCGACAGGGACAGACCCCATTAACCACCTATCCGCCATGATGCCGAATAGCCTGGGCTCCAAGCCTCTCCGACTCTACCCGATTTAAACTTAATTCTCTGTTGCCGTGCACGGCTTATTCTATGGCGATACCTTGGTTGCCCAACGCCAGCATAACCTGAGAGCGGCCACGACCACTAGAGACTATGACCATGAACGAAGCAACGGATACCGAACCAAGCACCACAGCAGCGAATCAGGTTGATGCTGTTGTTATGAGCGATTTGCATTCTGTACTTAATGACGGCACAAGGACTGTTATTCAGGAGTTTACACGGAGTAGCGACGAGCTAACCATAGTAAGTATGGCGGCAGCGATTGGTAGCTTGAGAGCATTAAACAAAACAGAAATTAAAAGGATGGCAATATGATTAATATAGAAAAAGGCTGGAGGTTTTCTAATGCTGATTTCTCTCTGATTGCAAGCGGGAGGAAGACTCCCGCCTAATGTGCTGTTTATCAGATCGCCTGATGATGTTGATAGGTGGCATA
>AASF01001299.1 GCA_000168735.1 Candidatus Endoriftia persephone str. Hot96_1+Hot96_2
TCGCCCTTGATCAAATATGAGCAGGAGCTGCCAGCAGCTCGAACAGGCCACAGCCGAGCAGCTACAAACTCAGGCGCCCCGCCAATAGTTGCAGGGGTAGGCGACCATCAGGGGCAAACAGCATCAGAATAACTATGCCCCAGTTGCCAATCCTGGCATAGGGGGTCAGCCCCTGCATGGCGCGGATCTCGCTGCGCAGCACATGCCGCTGCAGCAGTGGCGAGACCCCGATCAATTCCCCTTTCGGCCCGATCACCGCAGAGATGCCGGTATTGGTCGGCGCGCAGCAGATAGCGGCCAGTTTCCAGGGCGCGCATACGGGCGATCTGCAGGTGCTGATGGGGCGCCAGCGAGTCACCGAACCATGCGTCATTGGAGGCGTTGATC
>AASF01001298.1 GCA_000168735.1 Candidatus Endoriftia persephone str. Hot96_1+Hot96_2
TAGTTAACGAATCGCCCTTGATCATCCCCTTCAGCTTGCTGATTATCAGGTCGCCATTGATCGCCAGGACCAGCGGTGCCGGCCAGTTGTTGACCCTGGCCGCGTAGGTTGAAACGGTAGAGCAGGCTGCCCTGCAACAAATCCCCGTGGTGAGAGGCGCCACTTTACGCCGCCGAGGTTGGCGCCATTGTAGGCGAAGCTGGCGGGCCTCTCCCGACCAGATGGTACCGCTGATGCCGGCCATCACCAGTGGCATCTCGGCACTGGCTGGCTACCCAGCCCCAGGCGTGTCTGGCTGGGACCGTTGGCCAAACAGAAATGCCAGATAACAGAGCAGCCCCAGCAGGATCAGACCGGCCTTGCCCTTTCATGGATGCGGACCTCTCCAGGCTGATAACGGGCGTTGATCCGTCCTGGTTTATCTTTGCTGTCGATATTCATCGAGACGACCTGAATACGATACTGCTGCTGCAGCAGTCCGAGCCAGCGCAGCATGGCGTCGAAAGCTGCATTCTCCATCCAGACCTGTAACCCGGTTGTCACCCTGGGGTTAGATCTGATCGATCTGTTTGCGCAGGCGATTCTGTGTGGCAGTACGGTCGACCAGGGTGAACAGGGATTCGTTGGTCTTCACCGAGGCGTTGGCGGGCTGTGCGGCGCGCAGCTGTGCAACCTCACTGACGGCCGACTGCAGCCAGGCGAGGGTGGCGCGTTGACTCTCGAGCTGGGCCTGTTTGCGCTCTAGCTTGCTGATGAACGGAGTCCAGACGAGCAGATAGATTAGCAGGATCAGCAGCGAGGCGCCTCCTGTCAACAGGGCTAGGCGCTCACGCGGGGGTTTTGCGTAGAACCAGCGGATCATGAGCCACCCCGGGTGATGCGCAGATGGGAGGTTACTTCATTTCCTTTGGCGTTGGCAGAGCGGATCTCTACCGCAAGTCCCTCGTTTTCGAGCCGCTTCTTGAGCGCCTCGATCGCCTGTATTTCCCGGGTCGAGAGCTGAATGTCGAGTTGACCATCACGGTAGCTGATGCCTCGCAGCTTACTGCCGCGGCTCTCTTTGATGGCCGATGCGGGGGCGATGAAGAGACTGAAAAAGTCGGCCTGGTTGGTGCTCTGGGTGGTGCGCAACTCTTTCAGTTTCTGCTCAGGTCTGAGCCTTCGCATCTACCAGCCATTTGGTTTCTGGAAAGGTGGAGTGAAATAGCTGTCTGATCTGTTGTGACAGCTGGCTGTTTTCCTGATCTATCTTGATGAAGTCGAGCACAGAGAGGGTGACCTGGAGCGTAAGAAAAACCATCAGCAGTACGGCGGCTGAGATCCAGGGCTTGAGCAGCTGAACCCCGGCATCCACATGGCGGTATTCGTCCTGCAGCAGATTGAGCAGGCTGCGGGGAT
>AASF01001297.1 GCA_000168735.1 Candidatus Endoriftia persephone str. Hot96_1+Hot96_2
TGATCACCGACACCTCCCAGGTGGATGCTACTCTGGAGTCGCGTCTCGCCAATCTGATTGCGCCGCTGTTGGCTGGGAGCCGCTCGTTGGATGAGTCGGAGAGATAGCCGATGAGCCAGCAGAGCCCAGCTGAAAATCGCTACCCATATCTGGTTGCAACGCCTGAAAGAGTACGAAAAGCGTCTGGGCGACAGTCGTGGTCTGGTGGTGGAGGGGCGGCTCACCCGCATGGTGGGGTTGACCCCTGGAGGCAGTGGGTTGCCGCGCCGCGAATTTGGCGGGCCAGTGCGAGGTGGTCAGCGCCAGTGGTGTACACATCGAGGCGGAGGTGGTGGGGTTCGGTGAGGAGAGTCTCTATTTGATGCCCACCGGGGATTATCCGCGGACTGGAGCAGGACGCCCGGGTCATCCCCACCGGGCGGGTCCTGTGAGGCGGTGGTGGGCGATCATCTGCTGGGGCGGGTCATCGACGGTGCCGGCAAGCCACTGGATGGCAAGGGGCCGCTGCGCAGCGATGAACGTCGTCCGCTTACCGGCGAGACCTTCAACCCGCTGGCCAGGACGCCCGATCCACGAGCCCCTCGACGTGCGGGTGCGGGCGATCAACGCCCTGCTCAGCGTTGGCCGTGGTCAGCGCCTCGGATTGTTTGCCGGTTCCGGCGTTGGCAAGAGCGTGCTGCTCGGCATGATGACCCGCTACACCAACGCCGATGTCACCGTGGTCGGTCTGATCGGTGAGCGCGGCCGCGAGGTGAAGGAAGTTTGTTGAGAACATGCCTCGGTGAGGAGGGGATGAAGCGTGCAGTGGTAGTGGCGGTGCCGGCGGACAATCCGCCGCTGCGGCGTCTGCATGGCGCGATGCTCGCCACCAGCATCGCCGAGTACTTCCGCGAGCAGGGCAAACATGTGCTGCTGTTGATGGATTCTCTGACCCGCTTTGCCCAGGCGCAGCGGGAGATCGCCCTGGCGATCCTACGAACCCCCGGGCAACCAAAGGCTACCCGCCTTCGGTCTTCGCCAAGCTGCCGCAACTGGTGGAGCGCGCCGGCAACGGCGATACCGGCAGTGGTTCGATCACCGCCTTCTACACCGTGCTGGCGGAGGGGGATGACCAGAACGACCCGATTGCCGACGCGGCGCGGGCGATCCTTGATGGACACATCGTGCTGTCGCGCCGCCTGGCGGATGCGGGGCACTATCCGGCCATTGATATCGAGGCCTCAATCAGGCGGGCGATGAACGACATCACCAGTTATGGTCC
>AASF01001296.1 GCA_000168735.1 Candidatus Endoriftia persephone str. Hot96_1+Hot96_2
CCCTGATCAGCAGCACCGGGATTAAAATCCGCATCAGATAGTAATTGAGATGGCGCTCGGCGTGGAACTCCAGCACGAAGCGGGAGGCATCCCCTTTGGTAAAATTCATTGTGGGTCGTTAGGTGGGTATTCACCTCGGGTGACGATCCACTCCTCTTCGCCCAACTGATCCCCCAGTCCGCTGAACCCTTGCATCTCCTGGAAATCGGAATAGATGCTGTGGGAAAATCGAATCCACATGGGATGAAAAATAGTTGGTTGTCGAATGGAAACAGCCGGAAGTCGAATGCTGGGGCCTGGAAGGTGGAGGTGAAGCGTTCGAGGTACATGACGGTGCCATCCTCCGCGAGGGAGATGAGGCGGTTCTGGAAGTCCATTCGCCCCTGCTGGTTATGGTAGGTGAAGGCCGGCCAGCGGATCTGCTTCTCTTCTAATAGTTTGAGAAAAGTGGCAAGGGTGTAGGTGCGGTGTTTTGGTTCACCGGGGGCGTGCTCGAATGCCAGCAGCGGCTGGCGCCAGTCGATGCGCAGGCTGCCGACAACGCTGAAGTTCTCCTCCTTCTGACTGATTGATGCCGGTGATCTGGTCGATCTTCAGGCCGATAAATACATCGCTGGGTTCAGCTGCTAGGCTGGCCAAGCTGATTAAAGATAGCAGACAGAATATGAGAGTCTTTGCAACGGTGTTTCCGTGGCTTCTTTGTATTGGCTGCATTGTTTTTCGATTGAATTGCCTATCTACGGATCAGAATGGCCTGATGGCAGGAGTCGGCTAAAAAATGGGGGTCCAGCATAGTCGACATTGACTGAAGATTGGTGGGGTAGTAGTAATGTCGTATGTAGGAAGGCCACCACAGAATTATAAATGAATATATTCCAGAAGAATATCTGGATGGAAAAGTGGATAAACGGGCTGTTATGAGGGGGGAATAATGGTTTTTTGCGCCAAAGGAACGGAGTATTTTTGTGTATACATGGAATTTTTTTCAAATCCATCCTACTATTCGACCTGAATTTTTGCCGCAGCAATATTAACTCCCCATCATCCTTAGAATCTCCGATTGGGGGCTGCAAGC
>AASF01001295.1 GCA_000168735.1 Candidatus Endoriftia persephone str. Hot96_1+Hot96_2
GATCCTGGCAAGCTCGTCGAGGGTGCCGGCATCTGCGTCGAGATAGTTGTCACAGGGTAGTTCAAAGCCAGTCGACTGCTGGCTGCTGTTGCAACACATCGCTGACAAACTCGCGTCTCAGGCTGAGGCCGAAACCGAGATCAGGCCAGTCTGTTGAGAGAGCATGTCGGAACTCATCGGTCATGGATCAGTGCAGGATGTTGAACATGCGATGTGCGGTAGGCGTTTGACGAGTTCGCCCTCGCCACCGAGCATCTCGAAGACCTTCAGCATGCCCTTGCGGCCGGCGTCATCGTTATACTGGCGGTGCCTTCTGCATCAGGATCAGAAACTGCTCCAGCGCTCCTTCCAGATCGTTGTTGATGACCTTGTGGTTGGCTAGCTGGAAGCGCGCCTTGCTGTCGTCAGTGCTCTGCTATCCAGCCTCTTTTTCAACTCTTCCACAGCGGGGCGCATCGGCGCAGGTCTGGTCGAATTCGATACGGGCCAGCAGAGCGATGACCTCTGGCGACTCGCGTTCCTCTGCCGGGAGAGCATTGAGCAGTGCCTGGGCGTCGTCGAGTCTAGCCTTGGCCGGTCAGATAGCGGCCCAGGGAGAGTAGTACCCGCGGGTTGTCCGGGTCCATCTGGTTGGCCTTCAGCATCAATTCGCCGGCGCCTTCGCTGTCGCCCTGTTGCAGCAGCTGTTCTGCCTGGGCCAGGATCAGGTCGGACTCGCGCGCGATATGGCGGTCGAGAAAGGTGCGGATCTCACGCTCCGGCAGCGCGCCCATGAACTCGTCCAGTGGCTGGCCGTTGCGGAACAGCTTGACGGTAGGCAGGCTGCGGATGCCGTACTGGGCGGCCAGTTCCCGCTGCTCTTCGGTGTTGAGCTTGGCGAGGATGAATTTGCCCTGATAGGCGTCGGCGAGGCTGGCGAGGATCGGCATCAGTATCTTGCAGGGGTTGCACCCAAGTCGGGCCCAGAAGTCGACCAGCTACCGGGCCGTTCCATGGAGCCCCGTCGATGTACCATCGCGCTTGAAAGTTTTCGGCATTGACCTCAATAACAAACGGGGAGTCGCTCATTTCGGTTTGAATCCAGTGATTTCGATGCTCGCTATTATACTGATTGGGTATTGAATGGCACGTTGGGTATTGAATGGCACGAGCTTGAAAAGGGATGAATGGGGCCCAATCTGGGGGGTGGTATAGATTGCTGGAGTTATTTTTATGTCTGATTCAGTGCATGTGGTCTGTCCCCACTGTGACGGGGTAAACCGGCTCCCCCGGGCGCGTCTCGGCGATGGCGCCAGCTGTGGCAAGTGTCGCAAGCCGCTCTTTTCCGGACAGCCGCTGGCGTTGGATGGTGCGCGTTTCCAACGGCATCTGCAGCGCAGCGAGATTCCCCTGCTGGTTGATTTCTGGGCGCCACTGGTGTGGTCCTCTGTCAGATGATGGCACCGGCTTTTGAGCAGGCGGCCCGCCAGCTGGAACCGTCGGTGCGGTTGATCAAGGTCAATACTGAGGAACAGCAGCAGCTGGCCGCCCAGTACGGTATTCGCAGCATTCCGACCCTGATGCTGTTCCGTGCCGGTCAGGAGCAGCAGCGGCTCGCCGGGGCGTTGGATGCTGCCGGAATTGTGGCCTGGGCCCGCCAGGCAGTGGTCGGCAGTTGAAGCCGATAGACGGTCTCATGGGTTTTTAGTAGAATCCAGCGGGTTCTGGCGGCAATCCGTGCCGCTGATACCGTTTCTGGATTTCCGAGAGGGGGAGTGGCCGCGAGGCCCCTCCCTTTTCGCATGTTGCTACGCGGAGGGTTTTTTGAGCAAGTCGGCAGTTCTTGTCCTGGAGGATGGCACCCTGTTCCGGGGCGAATCGATCGGTGCCGACGGATGTTCCGTGGGTGAGGTCGTGTTCAATACGGCGATGACGGGTTATCAGGAGATCCTCACCGATCCCTCCTACGCACGTCAGATCATCACTCTGACCTACCCACATATCGGCAACACTGGTGCCAACGAGGATGACGAGGAGTCGGCGCATATCCACGCCGCCGGTCTGGTGATTCGCGATCTGCCGCTGTTGAGCAGTAATTGGCGCAGCCAGGAGCCGCTCGATGCCTATCTTCGTCGCAATAATGTGGTGGCGATCGCCGGTATCGATACCGCAAACTAACCGAATCT
>AASF01001294.1 GCA_000168735.1 Candidatus Endoriftia persephone str. Hot96_1+Hot96_2
CCTTGATCACCAATCAACTGCAGCTGCAGACCGCCACCCGCCTCGGCATCACGGTCGACGACGCCACTCTGTCGCGAACCATCGCCAGCATCGCGCGTAACAACAACATCAGCCTCAACCGGCTGCGTGAGACCCTAGAGAGCGACGGCATCAACTTCACTCACTTCCGCGAGAAGCTGCGTCGCGAGATCATCATCAACCGTTTGCGCCAGAAAGAGGTGGTCAACCGCATCGTCATCACCGAACAGGATGTGCGGAGCCATATGGCGCGCGAGGCGGGTTCCAGCCGCCAACGCGCCGCCTTTCACATACAGCACATCCTTATCGCCACCCCCGAGGGGGCTGCGCCCGAGGATGTGCAGGCGGCACGCGGCAAGGCCGAACAGCTGGTCCTGGAACTGCGTGAAGGCGCCGACTTCAGCAGCACCGCGATCCGTGAGTCGGATGGCCGCCAGGCCCTTGAGGGGGGCGACCTGGGTTGGATAGAGGCAGCCCGGGTGCCCTCTATCTTCACCCACTTGATGGACCAGCTCGAACCCGGCGATATCAGCGACCCGGTGCGTAACGCTTCCGGCTTCCACATCATCAAGCTGGTCGAGGTCAGAGGCGCCAAGCGTCACCTGGTCAGCCAGACCCATGCCCGCCACATCCTGATCAACACCAACGAGATCGTCTCTGACTCCGAGGCAAAACGCCGTCTGCAGGGACCTGCGGGAGCGCATTCTTAACGGCGAGCCCTTTGAGCCGCTGGCGCGCGCCCAGTCCGACGACAAGGCCTCGGCAATCAAGGGTGGCGACCTGGGCTGGCTCAATCCCGGCGACACGGTGCCAGCATTCGAGCAACAGATGGATACGCTGGCCGCCGGCGAGATCAGCGAACCCTTCAAATCCCCCTTCGGCTGGCACATCGTGCAACTGTTGGAGCGACGCAACCACGACAACACCGAGCAGATCGCCCGCGACAATGCACGCAAGTCGATCCGCAAGCAGAAGTCGGATGAGGCGATCGAGCTGTGGCTGCGCCGGCTGCGCGACGAGGCCTATGTGGAGATCCACCTGGAGCCACTCCCATGATGCTACCGCGCATCGCGCTCACCCCCGGCGAGCCCGCCGGCATCGGCCCCGATCTCTGCGTGATGCTGGCGCAGCAACCGATGGCGGGGCAGTTGGTGGCGGTGGCCGACCCGCAGCTGCTGCAGCGCCCGCGCCGCAGCTGCTTCCGGTCTGCCACTACAGATCACGCGCTTCGATCCACACACACCCGCCACCCCCAACCCCCCCGGCAGCCTACCGGTGCTGTCGGTGGCGCTGGCTCGGGAGGAGCAGTGCGGCCGGCTCGACAGCGCCAACTCGGGTTATGTTCTGGAGACTCTGCGGGTCAGCCACCCAGCAGGCTCTCGATGGCCACTTTCAGGCACTGGTCACCGGCCCGGTACATAAAGGGGTGAT
>AASF01001293.1 GCA_000168735.1 Candidatus Endoriftia persephone str. Hot96_1+Hot96_2
GATCCAGCTGGTAGTTGAGCTTCGAGGAGTAGTCCATTGGCCGTCGGCCAATACCCTCAAGGGCGGGCAAAAAACGGCTCAACGGTGAAGTCTTTAGCCCCAGTTCGGAAAGCAGATTCTCTACCCGGCTCAGATATTTATCGTAGCCCCTGACCGGCGAGAGCATCACGCTGTGCCCCAGATCACCCTCCTGTCTGGGTTGGACGGAACGAAACCGCTCACTGACCAAAGCAAGACGCAACACCGTCTTCTCTTCGCGGTTAAGTAACCGCAAGTGTTGCATCTCACGCTCCACCTTGACGATCGGTAGCAATGCCCGCATCGCCAGGGCACGCCGGAGTGGCTCGAACGCCTCGTCCGCAGGCAAGTCATGCGGCGAATACCGGGGCGCCGGCGACCTCCACACCCACCGCTAATATCGTCGTTGCTGCGATCAAAGCACCAAAGGCGTTTGCATGCACCATCGTCCTGCAACAACAGCTCGCTATCCACCTGCCAGATGCGCCAGTCGAAACTCTCCAGATACTCCAGGCTCTGTTGGGCGCCTGCCCACATCGAAAAAGCGAAACGACCGCTCCAGCTCTCTCCTTAGCATCTCCAGGTCCATCTCTTGGGGAAGTGCATACTGGATAGGGTGGCCGACCATCAACCTGCTCCTGAAATTGGCATCGGGCCAGGTTACAGAGCTGCTGACCACGAGGCAACAGATAGGGGAGAGATCGAGAGTTTCATAGGGCCAGGTAGAGCAGATTATGCTCGAAAGTGGCGGCGAATCCTGCTCGGCGGAGGCGCTGGCCAAACGGATTATGCGGCTGAAAAACGGGATCGACCATATCTGCCTAGCAAAAATGCTTCGACCGTCGCAATATCACCAGGAGGCCGTCAAATCAACTGACGACCCTCCAATGCCCGGCCTATGCTGGCGGGGATTAAACGTTGCTGTGCAGTTCCGCTGCCTGCAAGGTATTCTCCAGCAGGGTGGCGATGGTCATCGGG
>AASF01001292.1 GCA_000168735.1 Candidatus Endoriftia persephone str. Hot96_1+Hot96_2
TCCTGCTTAAGATTCCAATCATCGGCCCCATCATGAACAAAGCGGCAATCGCACGCTTCGCCCGCACCCTCTCCACCATGTCATCCGCCGGCGTTCCCCTGGTCGAAGCGCTGGAGTCGGTCTCTGGCGCCACCGGCAATGTAGTCTACAGCGAAGCGGTACTGCGCATGCGTGAAGATGTCGCCACTGGCCAGTCCCTACAGCTGGCCATGCGCCAACGCCACATATTCCCCAACATGGTGATCCAGATGGTCTCGATCGGCGAGGAGTCAGGCTCTCTCGACGACATGCTATCCAAGGTCGCCGACTTCTTCGAGGAGCAGGTAGACAACGCAGTAGATGCGCTCAGCAGCCTGCTCGAACCGCTCATCATGGTGATCCTCGGTACCTTGATCGGCGGTCTGGTGGTCGCCATGTATCTGCCGATTTTCAAGATGGGTTCCGCGGTGCTCGGCTGATTCTGCCCCATCCACGTGCTTTGTTCTCATACCACGCAAGGTGGTGCCCGCAAAGGCACCCCTGACATCACCATGCTCAGCTTCCTACAACAAAACCTGGCCATCTACCTGATCTTCAGCCGGCCTGCTCGGTCTGACCATCGGCAGCTTTCTCAATGTTGTCATCCTGCGCCTACCACGGATGATGGAGCGGCAGTGGCAACGCGACTGCCTGGAACTGCTAAAGCAGCCAGCCACCACCGATGAGGAGCGACTCGACCTCGCCTACCCACCCTCCCGCTGCCCCCAGTGTGGTCACCAGATCCGCGCCTGGGAGAACATCCCGGTCATCAGCTGGCTGCTACTCAGAGGACGCTGCTCCGACTGCACCACCCCCATCAGCACCCGCTATCCGCTGGTTGAAGCAGCCACCGCCCTACTTACCCTGATCGTCGCTTACCATTTCGATCCCGGTTGGCAGGTGCTGGCAGCGATGGGCTTCACTTGGGCCCTGATCGCCCTGACGATGATCGACTTCGACACCCAGTTGTTACCTGACAACATCACCCTGCCACTGCTCTGGTCAGGGCTGCTGCTCAACCTGGACGGATTATTCAGCGACTTGGAGTCGGCGGTGATAGGCGCAGCCGCCGGTTACCTCACCCTGTGGAGCGTCTATCAGA
>AASF01001291.1 GCA_000168735.1 Candidatus Endoriftia persephone str. Hot96_1+Hot96_2
AGCCGGCGCCGGAGTTGCTGGTGCTGCTGTCCTCCTGATCGGCACCCACGGCCAGGGTGTTGCCGTCGTCGCTGAGGCTGACGGCAATGCCGAACTGATCCGCGGCGCTGGGTGTGGCGGCCTTGATGTAGGCCTGTTGCGACCAGCTGCTGCCGGTGCGGGTGAAGACATAGGCGGCGCCGGCGTCGGCGGCGCTATCGTTGGCGGTGGGGTCGATACCGCCGACACTGCTGTCTTCGGCGTATGCGCCCACCGCCAAAGGTGTTGCCGTCGGAGCTGAGTGCAACCGAGATGCCGAACTTGTCACCTGCTCCAGTGTTGTTGGCACTGACATTGCCCAACTCAGTCCATATACCGCCGCTATTGGTGAAGAGATAGACTTTGCCGAAAGTTCCCTGTTCGGGGGCACCTACTGCCATGGTCGTGCCATCGGCGCTTACTGCAACGGAGTGGCCGAACTGGTCGCCCGTGCTGGTATCTGAGGCCTTGAAGTAGCTGATGGCACCAACTGAGTCGGATGGAATGAGTGCCACAACCGGTGAGCCGAAACACTGGGTTCCAAAACAGGCCTCGACCTTATACTGTCCCTCGTTCCAGTTAATCAGGTGGGTGGCGATCCCGATAGTGTGGTTGGTTGTTGTGAGGGTGCCTGCCCCAGCCACCTCGCTGAATCCAGATACGCCATCAGGATCCACCAGTAGGCGGTAGTGGTCAGGAACGGCGTGGCCGTCTGGGAGCGGCCAGTCGAACTGCAACTGGTGGGGATTTTTGCTCACAGTCATGGCCAGTGCCGGACCAACGATTACAGTGCGCTCCAGGGGGGTGGCGCTGTTTCCAGCAGCGTCGGTTACCGTATAGGTCTGGGTATATTGCCCCATAGTCACCATCGTGGTGGTGTCCTGGATGCCACTTATGTTGATGTCTGCCGAGGTGGCGGGTATCGAAGTTACCATCCATCGCGTCGCTGGCGGTGGCGCCCGGCTCTCGATAGCTGCTGCCGACAGCTACATATGTGGCGGTTGTCGCCTTTGAGGCTGATCACCGGTGCGGTGGTGTCGACGACGTTGACGGTGCGGGTGACCGTAGTGGCGGCGTTGCCCGCGGTATCGGAGACGTTGTAGGTCAGGGTGTAGGTGCCGACAGCCGTCGGGTCCACCGAGCCGCTGGTCACGACCCTTGCGCTGATGTCTCCGTCCACATTGTCGTTAGCGCTGAAGCCGGGGTCGGTGTAGGTGGCGGCAGCGCTGCCCTCGATGGTCTGTGGATTATCGCCCGTCAGGGTAATGGTTGGCGGGGTTGAGGCCAGCACCGTGACGGTGCGGGTCACCTGGGTGGCGGCGTTGCCTGCGGCATCCGTTACATCGTAGGTCAGGGTGTAAGTGCCAGGGGTGGTGGCGTCGACACTGCCGCTGGTTTGGATCGAGGCAGTAAGATCACCGTCGATGTTGTCGTTGGCGGTGGCGCCAGGGTCGCTGTAGGGCGTCGGGCCTGCCTCCAGGGTGACCGAAGCCTCACCGCTGAGGGTGATC
>AASF01001290.1 GCA_000168735.1 Candidatus Endoriftia persephone str. Hot96_1+Hot96_2
CGCCCTTGATCCTGTCGCAGGTAGTAGTGACGGCACCATGCCGTTAAAATCGAACGGGCGTGCAGTCCCCGCATAGACCTGCACCGCCATCACCTCGGGATGGACCCGGATCGCTTCCGCCATACGGTGCGCCAGGTTCGCGGTAACCGGCAGCGCGGTGCCTTCCGGCATGTCGAGCACCACCGCAAACTCGGGCTTGTTGTCCAACGGCAAGCATCTTCACCGCCACCCACTTGAAGTAGAAGAACGAACAGGCGAACAGGAACGTCCCCCACATCACCAGCCGAAACAAGCGCGCTTATCTCGGAGTCTCGATCATCGGCACCAGGACGCGACGAAACATCCTTTCCAACCTCTCCGCCTCCTTGTGCTCGCGCTCGCCGGCAGTCTTCAGGGGTAGCGCATCGAGGGGCAGCAGCCAGTGGGACATGGTGAGGGTAGGGAGTGAAGACAAAGGCAGCAAATACCGAGATCAGCATCGCCGACGAACCCAGCGCCGGAATCGGCTCCATGTAGGGCCCCATCATGCCGGAGACAAATCCCATCGGCAGCAGCGCCGCGATAACAGTAAAGGTGGCCAGGATGGTTGGGTTACCCACCTCACGCACCGCATCCACCGCGGTGGCTACATCGGTCTTGCCCTCCTCCAGCCAGCGCCGGTAGATATTCTCC
>AASF01001289.1 GCA_000168735.1 Candidatus Endoriftia persephone str. Hot96_1+Hot96_2
AACGAATTCGCCTTGATCCGTGCCTGCCTGGAAGTTCGGTGAAAGCTGGGCCGACGAGAATTTCCTAGTGCTCGAGCTGCGGGCAGTAGTGACAGAGACTCTGGTCGATCTGTCGAGAATACACCGACGAGGTGTTTGTGAACCGCGACTGGCAAGGCTTCGGCGTGCAGAAAAACCGGGTGCTCGACAAGGCCAGGAGGCGACTGGGTGCTGTCGATTGATGCGGATGAGCAGGTGCCCGAGGCGCTGCAGGCGGAGATCCACCAACTGCTGGTGTTGGCTGATGAGGCCCCGGCAGGTCTACAAGATTCCTCGGCTCTCCTCCTACTGTGGCCGGCAGGATGCGCCACGGTGGCTGGTGGCCCGACCATGTGGCACGGCTGTTCCGTCGCGGCAAGGCGCGCTTCAGCGATGATCTGGTCCATGAACGACTGCTGTACGTGCCACCGGCGGGGGCGTCTGGAGAACCCGCTCACCCACCAGAGTTTCGACAACCTGGAGCAGGTGCTGGAGAAGGTCAACCGGTTACTCCAGCGCCAGCGCCGAGCGGATGCTTGCAACAGGGCAAGCGGGGTGGGGTCGGCAAGGCATTGCTGCGTGGTCTCTGGAGCTTCCTGCGCGGTTATATCTTGCGCGCCGGCTTTCTCGATGGCAGCGAGGGGTTGATGCTGGCGATCTCCAATGCCGAGGGGGTCTACTACAAATACCTCAAACTCTATTACCTGGGACGGCGTCGGTGAGAGTGAGTCTGATCGTCACCAGCTACCAG
>AASF01001288.1 GCA_000168735.1 Candidatus Endoriftia persephone str. Hot96_1+Hot96_2
TGCAGGTTAACGAATCGCCCTTGATCCACTCCTTAGGCACATGACAGTCCGGGCAGGTAGCGCGCACACCGGTACGATTGCTGAAGTGAATGGTCTCTTGCAATTCCTGGTAAACAGCCTGTTCCATCTCATGGCAAGAGATGCAGAATTCTTCAGTATTTGTCGCCTCCATAGCAGTATTAAAACCACCCCAGAGAACAACACCCGGCTACGATTCCAATCAGAATCAGGGTGAACCCCCCCATTTTCTTGCCATTACTCATGTTTTATTACCCTGGATTTCTGTAAAAAGCGATAGAAAAAATGCGTTCCCATCCGTCGGATGGGAACGCATACAACTGCGGAAATATACCTTACTTCGCACCCTCGAACATATTCTGTACCAAAGGCTCTGCACCCACCTGTGGGGCATGGCATTGGTTGCAGAAGTAGCGACGACTAGAGATTGTGCTCAAGGTCTTGCCATCACGGGTCACATAATGGCTGTCACCCACTTTTGGCGCCTTCTCTTTCTTATAGGTTTTCTCACTATGGCACTTCAGGCAGCCATTGTTCTTCAGATTGATCTTATATTTGTCAATCTTGTGCGGGACCATCGGCGGCTGCTGTTTATAAGCTGCGGGCAATACCTCCCTTGACAGACTGAACCTTCTTCTTCGCGGGCGTTACGGCCATTGCCTCAAGATCGTCATTACCACGCAGAGACATTACTTCCGACATGGCTGATGCTGTAAAGAACAGAGTCAGCAGTGCCACCATCATGAACAGAATAGTTTCCTTCATTCATTCTCCATCATCACTCTATATGTGAGTTGGAAT
>AASF01001287.1 GCA_000168735.1 Candidatus Endoriftia persephone str. Hot96_1+Hot96_2
CTTGATCCCTCTACGTACCGGTTGGATCGGTGAGCTGCGCTACGGTCTGCTCAACGATGCCCGCCGGCTCGACAAACAGCGCTGGCGTATGACGGTGCAGCGCTTCGTGGCGCTGGCCCAGCCCGCCGGGGAGCGTGAGCTGCCGGAGATTGAGCCCCCGGCGCTGCAGGTTGACCCCGCCGAGCGCCAGCGGGCGCTGCAGGCGCTGGGACTGAAGAAAGGCGAACGGCCACTGCTGGCGCTCTGCCCTGGTGCCGAGTTTGGTCCCTCCAAGCGCTGGCCCGAGGCCCACTATGCGGAGCTGGCCAACCACTATCTCTCCCAGGGCTGGCAGGTCTGGCTGTTTGGGGCCGACAAGGATCAGCCTGCTTGCGCCGAGATCGATCGGTTGAGCGACGGGGCCTGTGTCGATCTGGCCGGGCGTACCACCCTGGCGCAGGCGGTGGATCTGCTCTCCCTGGCCGATGCGGTGGTCAGCAACGACTCTGGGTTGATGCACGTCGCAGCCGCGTTGGATCGCCGTCTGGTGGCGGTATATGGCTCCACCGACCCCGGTTTCACGCCGCCGCTGAATTCCCGTTCCAAGGTGGTGCGGTTGGGCCTCGACTGTAGCCCCTGCTTTCAGCGTGAATGCCCGAAAGGCCATCTCGACTGCCTCAACAGGCTGCCGGTAGAGTCGGTGATCGATGCGCTGGAGGCGCTACCCCGATGAGAGTGCTGTTGGTCAAGACCTCCTCCCTGGGAGATCTGATCCACAGCTTGCCGGCGCTCAGCGATGCGCAGCGGGCGATCCCCGGTATCCGCTTCGACTGGCTGGTGGAGGAGGGCTTCGGCGAGATCCCCGCCTGGCACCCGGCGGTGGAGCGGGTGATCCCGGTAGCACTGCGGCGCTGGCGTAAAGCGCCGCTGCAGGCCTGGCGCAGTGGCGAGTGGCGGTGCTTCCGCACGCTCTTGCGTGAGCGCGAGTATGATCTGGTGATCGATGCTCAGGGGTTGCTGAAGAGCGCTCTGCTGGCAGTGCAGGCGCGGGGTGAGGTGGTCGGCCTGGATGTCGATTCGGCGCGGGAGCCTCTCGCCTTCCTCGGCTACGACCGCTGTTTCAGCGTAGCCAAGGGGCAACACGCGGTAGCCCGGCTGCGCCAGCTATTTGCTGCCGCCCTTGGCTATCCTCTGCCAGAGAGCGCGGCCGATTTTGGCATCGCCTCTCGCTTTCAGCAGGCCGATCCTGCAGCACCGCCCTACCTCTTCTTTTTGCATGGCACCACCTGGCAGAGCAAACACTACCCCGAGTCCCAGTGGCGGGAGCTGATCGGGTTGGCCGCCGAGGCGGGTTTTAAGGTGCAGCTCTCTTGGGGCAGCCCGGCGGAGCGGGAGCGTGGCCTGCGCCTGGTCAAGAGTAGCGCCAGCGCCAAGCTGATGCCGCGCCTACAGCTGAGTGAATTGGCGGCGCTGCTCGCCGGAGCGGCCGGGGTGGTCTCGGTCGATACCGGCCTAGCCCATCTGGCTGG
>AASF01001286.1 GCA_000168735.1 Candidatus Endoriftia persephone str. Hot96_1+Hot96_2
GATCAACAGCCAGGCCCAGCGCATCAGCCGCCAGATGGTTGGCAGCGTGCAGCTGCATCTTGGTGGAGCGGCTCTCGAAGAAGAGCCCTAACCAGCTGGCCGGTCGCACCGAGAACAACCGGGTGGTCAACTTCGACGGCCCGGCTGAGCTGATCGGCGAGTTCGTGGAGGTCCGTATCACCGAGGCGCTGCCCAACTCGTTGCGGGGCGAACGCCTGCAGAGCCTCCCCGGTCAGGCCGCCAGCGGCTGAACCTGACCACCCATCATTCCATCAGGAAATACCTTGTCAGAACACCCTGAATCCCTCGATCTGCTGCTGGAGCCCGAGGACAATGAGCGGCTGGCGAATCTCTGCGGCCTGCTTGATGAACACTTGCGGCTGATCGAGCGCCGTCTGGGTATTGAGATCAACAACCGCGGCGCCAGTTTTCGCTTGATCGGCGAACCGGCGGCGATCCGTGCCGGTGAGCAGGTGCTGCGCGACCTCTATCGCACCTCGCGCGGGGGAGCTGCTCGATCCGCATCGGCTGCATCTGTTTCTGCAGGACTCGGCCATCGACGTCCTGCTGGAACAGGTGCCCGCGCAGCGAACTGCCGGCGTCAGTGATCAAGGCGAATTCGTTAAC
>AASF01001285.1 GCA_000168735.1 Candidatus Endoriftia persephone str. Hot96_1+Hot96_2
AGCCTTGATCATCAGCGCCAACCGCAATCTAGAGCACTACCGCGCGCTCGGCTTCCCGGTCTTCCCCGACTCAATCCAGGACTATGCAGGGCCACTTGCTGGCATGCTGGCCGCCTTCGATGCCTGTGACAGCGAAATGATCCTGACTGTCCCCTGCGACACTCCCCTGCTGCCCCGGGATCTTGCCACGCGCCTGCTACAATGCCTCGAGGCGCAAACTGCCGATCTTTGTTGCCCGCATGATGGCGAGCGTCTGCACCCGGTCATCTCACTGATCAAGGGCGAATTCGCCCTTGATCACCGGCCTCGAAATAGACATTGGCCAGGCTGCTCAGATCCTCGTCCAGCATCATATCGATGCCATAGGCACTACCCAATGGCGGAATGGCACCCAGATCACAGTCACTGAACAGACGGCCGATCTCCTCCTCACTGGCCATCCGCAGATCTCGGCCGAGCTCCTCGCTCAGACGCCGCCGGTCGAGCCACTGGTCACCAGGAATCACGGCCAGCATATAACCGATGTTGTCCTTCATCAGCACGCCCTTGGCGATATGATC
>AASF01001284.1 GCA_000168735.1 Candidatus Endoriftia persephone str. Hot96_1+Hot96_2
GATCAGACAGCCCGACTTCCGTCTGACACCCCGTCAGCGAGCAGAGCGGCAGGTTTTACCCTGCTGTGTGCTGGTGCGCTACCCNTTGGGGAAAAAACCCAAAAANTTTGGGGTTATCGAAGCCCGCGAATCCCGTGACGCTGCCGGGATGCCACGGCAGCGCCTGACTGCTCGAGTGGCGAGGGTGGACGCGTTGAGCGAGCGGGTGCGTCAACTGCATCTGCGAACCCCGCGCTCCCAGACCCTGCAGTTCCTCGCCGGCCAGCGGGTGACGCTGCATCTGGAGGGTGTGGGGCGACAGGAGTTGCATCTCGCCTCCTGCCCCTGTGATGGCATGAATCTCAAGTTCCATATTCCTGAAAATCCACGTCAGGCATTTTCCCGCGCGCTGTTTGCCGGCTTGGGTAAGGGGAAAAGGGTTGAAGTGGAGGGGCCGGAGGGTGAGTTTCTGCTCGATGAGGCAAGTCGCCGGCCGCTGATCTTCATCGCCTGGGAAACCGGTTTTGCGGCAGTGGAGAGTCTCATCGAACACGCCATCGCACTGCAGATGTCGCAACCAATGCGGCTCTATTGGCTCGCCTCGGTGGAGAGCGGCCATTATCTCACAAACTACTGTCGTTCATGGCAGGATGCGCTGGATGAGTTCCACTATCAGAAGCTGGATGTTGCGCCTGACGCCTTGGCCCGGCAGCTTGAGACAATCATCGCGCAGCAGTCTGAAGCTGCGGCGTGTGACTACTATCTGATCCTGCGCTGAAGAGCAGTCTGCCTCAGTGATC
>AASF01001283.1 GCA_000168735.1 Candidatus Endoriftia persephone str. Hot96_1+Hot96_2
ACGAATCGCCTTGATCAGGTCTGGCCGGGGGTGAGGCTCTTCATCACCTCCTCACCCATCGCCTTGGCCTTCACCTCATCGACGAAGGCACGCACCACCGGTAACGCCACATCCGCTTCCAGCAGCGCCATGCGCACCTCACGCATGGTATCTTTGATGTTCTGTTCCGAAAGGCGCCCCTGCCCCCGCAGGTTGTCGAGCACCTTTCCAAGCCGTTGTGTCAAACTTTCAAACATGAGCGTTCCACCAAACAAGCCCACACGGGGCGTAAGATCAAAACCGGCACAGTATATAACAGTTGAGTTTGGCCCCCTAGCGGGCTGTTAGTCGGCCTTCCATCAAACACGCCTTATATGCGATTATCGCGACACCTCAGTTATCGAACCACCGCAACAGGGAATCCAGCCGTTTTGCTGACATCATTTACCATCACGGCCTATCTGCTATCCGGATTGATCTTTGGCGTGCGGCTATTCAGCAGCCGCAGCGTCAGGCTGCTGCCCCGTTCAGCTGGACTGGCTATTGGCTTTGCTGGGGTGGTCCTGCATGCGTTGTTGCTCTGGAGTAATCTGGTAAGCGGCACGGGCGTCAATTTGGGCTTTTTTAATGCCTTCTCGCTAATCGCCTGGACCATCACCTTGCTGCTGCTGCTCTCTGCCCTGAGCAAGCCGGTTGAGAATCTGGGTATAGTTCTGCTGCCGATGGCGGCCCTGGCGATCCTCCTAGAGACCCGTTTCAGCTCGGTTCACCTGCTGAACGAAAACGCTTCCCTCGGTTTAACTGTCCATGTGCTGGTCTCGATGCTGGCCTACAGCCTGTTCACCCTCGCCAGCGTCCAATCTATTCTGCTGGCGATCCAGGACCACCAGCTCCACCATCGTCACCCCGGCGGCTTTATCCGCGCCCTGCCCCCCCTGCAGACCATGGAGAGCCTGCTATTCGAGATGATCGGTGCCGGTTTTTTCCTGCTGACGCTGGCGCTGGGCTCCGGTTTTCTGTTTCTTGACGACATGTTCGCGCAGAGACTGGTGCATAAGACGGTGCTGTCGATCACCGCATGGATCGTGTTTGGAATGTTGCTGTGGGGACGATACCGTTTTGGCTGGCGAGGCCAGAAGGCATTGATCTGGACCCTGAGTGGATTCGTGGTTTTGATGCTGGCCTATTTCGGCAGCAAGGCGGTAATTGAGCTGGTGCTTGCCTGATTTTCGTCCAGGTCAGCGGCTGAAACGGCGGTAGGCCTTTGCCACCTGCCGGCCCTGCTGCAGACGATTCAACTGGGTGCGGATCTCATCCCTGGAACGGTCGCCTATCGCCATGATCTCCGTATCGAGCCTGATGATCTCCTGAACCTTGTTGGCCAGCCAGCATCTGGTCACCAAACGCCTCTTCACCATCAAAACACTCAGCGATCAGACGGCTGCGCTGCACCTCCGTCCGCTCCGCCTCCTCCCAGGCAGCCTGTTGTGCCTGTTCACGCATCTGGCGGGTCAGCAGCAGAACCTGCTCCAGGAGGTCATCTTTCACAACCATCTAGGCACCCACTGCAGGAGAGATCTTCTCCTGTGGCAGCTGTTTGACCTCATCCGGCAATGCATCCCAGGCAAGCTTGATCTCGGT
>AASF01001282.1 GCA_000168735.1 Candidatus Endoriftia persephone str. Hot96_1+Hot96_2
CAGTTGGCAGGATCTCACCGCTGGCCTGTTGTGGCGTCATGGGAAGATCCCTATAGCGCCCTTCAGCGGCGAGCTGCTCGCCCAGTGCCTCGCACCAGGCGTTGGCCATCTCGCGGTAGGCGGGGGCGCGGAATCCCACCGAGCAGCTGATGCAGTCGTCGCCCTCGGCTACCCCCCAGTGGGCAACATTGGGCGGCAGATAGAGCAGATCACCGGGCTCCAGCAGCCACTCTTCCTCCGCCTCAAAATCGGGCAGGATGCGTAGGTCGAGACCGGGGATAAAATCCTCCTCCGAAACTGGCTGGTAGTGGATCTTCCAGCGCCGCCGTCCCTTGGCCTGATAGAGGAACACATCGTAGTCATCGATGTGGGGGCCGACCGAGCCCTGATCCGCAGCATAGCTGACCATCACATCGTCGAGACGCCAGTCGGGGATGCAGTGGAAGTAGTCGAGCAGACTCGCAACTGGTGGCAGATGCTTGTCCACATCCTGTACCAGCAGGGTCCAGTGGCTCTCCGGTAGCTCGGCAAAGGTCGCCTCAGTGAAGGGGCCGAAGCGTGCCTCCCAAGGGGTCTTACCCCGTTCCAGCACCAGGCGGGATTCCACATCCGCCTCGCAGGCGAGACCGGCTAGCTCATCCGCATCCAGGCCACACTTAAACTTGGGTAGGGCCTGGCGCAGCAGCAACAGGCTTCTGTTGCCAATAGCTTTTCAGGAAGCTTTTCGGGGTGATCTCGTTGGGGAAGTTGAGCTGCTGCATGGGACAAATCCTGCCTGAGAAGGATGGGATTATAGACCCAGGTTAGGGATCGATCAGCAGGAAGTGAGTTCTGATTTTGCCCCTGGGATGTGATCCAGGCCCGACTGCAGAAAAAAGAAAACCCGGCATACCAGGCTGGGGGGCGGTAGGCCCGGGTTTGAATGCAGACGGACCGAGCGACTCGTATTGCGGACACGAGCGGGAGGACAAGCCAATCGGCTACCGTCTGCAGAGATATTATGAACTAAATTCTCCAAGTGAAACCGTGCTTTGGTTCACAAAGTCCAAGCAATCCTTGATCAAGGTCCTGGTTCTCTATGATGGCAGTCAAATACGTTTTGCCTGCTCGGTCGCATTTCCGATATAGCCTTGTGGGGTCAACTGTTTCAACGATGCCTTGGCCGCATCGGGGATCTCCAGGCCATCGATGAAGCTGGCCAGCTGCGCTGGGGTGATGCGCTGCCCGCGGGTCAGCTCCTTCAGTTTCTCGTAGGGTTTTTCCACCCCGTAGCGGCGCATTACGGTCTGGATCGGCTCCGCCAGCACCTCCCAGTTGCCCTCCAGGTCGGGCAGCATTGCCTCGCGGGTTCGCCTCCAGCTTGCTGATACCGCGCAGGATCGATTGCAGTGCAATGCTGGTGTGGGCAAAGCCGACGCCGAGGTTGCGAAGCACCGTGGAGTCGGTCAGATCCCGCTGCCAGCGGGAGATCGGTAGTTTGGCGGTGAGATGGCCGAATAGGGCGTTAGCGATGCCCAGATTGCCCTCACCATTCTCGAAGTCGATCGGGTTGACCTTGTGCGGCATGGTGGAGGAGCCCACCTCGCCGGCGATGGTCTTCTGCTTGAAGTAGCCCAGCGAGATGTAGCTCCAGATGTCGCGGCAGAAGTCGATCAGGATGGTATTGAAGCGCGCCACCGCATCGAACAGCTCGGCCATGTAGTCGTGGGGTTCGATCTGGATGGTGTAGGGGTTCCAGTCGAGGCCCAGTGATTCGATAAAGCGCTGCGCAAAGCCGGGCCAATCGATCTCCGGATAGGCAGAGAAGTGGGCGTTGTAGTTGCCCACCGCGCCGTTGATCTTGCCCAGCATCTGCAGGCCGGCGATCTGCTCGCGCTGACGATGCAGCCGGTAGACCACGTTGGCCATCTCCTTGCCCATGGTGGAGGGGGAGGCGGGCTGGCCGTGGGTGCGGCAGAGC
>AASF01001281.1 GCA_000168735.1 Candidatus Endoriftia persephone str. Hot96_1+Hot96_2
GAATGAATTAGCGGCCGCGAATCGCCCTTAGCTTAGCGCAATTAATTCGTTAGATGCCTTCAAATTGCCTTGGATGACCAACGATATTGCAGCAAGCCAATAGTCTTTAAGAGATTAACTTCATCCTCAGTTGCATCACCTAAGCGTTCAATTGCGGTAACGACCTCCGCCCAGCGACGATGGGTAAAATGGTCTGATAGTGCAGCAGGCTGGTTTAATATAAAGTATTCGTAGATTTCCCAAGGATAAACCCAATCTCCGACCTTATCACAACGACCCAAGGCGTCTTGAAAACCATGCGCTTCTCGACTCCCCAGATAACTAAATAGCGTGCGTTCATTCTGAGCAACTTTCTGACACAGGAGAGGCAAAATGAGCGCACTAATAGGGTGAAGTGGATAGCACGCTTCAAACAGCTCCGAGGCTACTTTAATCCCCATAGCGCCAGGCAGTGCTTTTGCATCTGAGAAATGTTGAGCGAGTTGCTTGGCCTCTTTTTTTACCTTGTTACTTTCAGCAGGTGTGAAGTCGTGCTCAGTCGCAGCAGCAACAACGCGCAGGGTCTGTTCAGATGACTCCAGGAAAGGAATATTCTCAAATCGGCCTTGAACTTTCGCCCACTCATTCTTCAGCGACTCACCTAAGCCACGCGCATATTGCTCAAAGGCTTGATGGAGCATAACCACCATCGCCAATTTTGCACCATGGGGCGCCAATGCGTCGTTCGGCTAATGATTGCAACAGGAAGATGTCATTCGCGCCGTAGTGCCGGGCCTCGTAGTTCCAGAAACTTGCCAAGCTCATCAATAACAATGAGCAATCCCGAGTAATTGATTCCTGCCAATGCATCTTGCAACTCTCCTTATACAGGCCAATATATCCCGTGGTTGCGGGCGGCTCTTTTTGTTCTGCCAACGCGGCAAGC
>AASF01001280.1 GCA_000168735.1 Candidatus Endoriftia persephone str. Hot96_1+Hot96_2
GATCCCCGCCTCGCTTAGACGCGCCCCGATTGTGCCCAATCCAGGCCCCACCAGGACATCCTCCGAGTCCATCGCATGACAGGAACTGCAGGCATACTTGCCCAGCGCCTCTTCGGCGGTCACCGCCGGCGCGGGGGCAGCCCCACCAGCCGCTGGCGCGGCTGCGGCAACCTCCGCCGCCGCCTCAGGCGATGGCAGGGAGACAGTCACCTCGTTGCCATCCTTCGCCTGCAGATAGGCGATGACCGCATCTATCTCCATCGCAGAGAGCTGGATCGGCGGCTTATCGATGTGGGGCATCGGCGAAACAGTGTCGTTGGAGCCCTTCTTGCCCCAACCAGCGACCACAAACTTGCTCGGCTCGAGCATCGACTCAAGGATGTAACCCGCCGCATCCTTCGCCTCGCCCTGGTAGCGTTCATCGGCCAGTCGTTTAGCCGAGCATGGCTCACCATATCCATGCCCTGGATGTCCGGCGCACGCCCCAACGGGGCTGGCTTGTGGCAGAGGGTGCAGGTGCCCTTGTTCATGAACAGATCCTCACCCATGGCAACAAAGTCATCCATCGTCAGGGAACCCAGATCAACCTTCCTCTCCACTGGAGCTTCGCCCTCCACCTGGGGCAACAGCTGGGTCACAGAGGTAAACACCAGGGTCAGCCCCAAGCTGAAACCGATTGTCTTGGCAAAGACATTCATGCCGCACCTCCTTCGGAGGCGGCTACCGGTTTGGCCTGTTTGGTACCGCTCAGATTGGCAACCCAGAACATGAACAGCACAAACAGCAGAAACAACACAGTAACGATGGTGATCATATTGCCCGCGTAACCGATAGTCGGAATGAAATTATCCGGTGAGTTGTCTTTCATCACCGTATAGACATGCCAGTGGGTCTTCACCGAGGAGCGCACATAGCCCATCAGACCCATCAGCCAGGTAAAAGCGATCGGCAGGGCAAACAGGGCATACTGAGCGCGGTCCGGGATCTTGCCCCAGTGCGAAGGCAGGGTCTTGGCGTTCTTGAACATCAGCGCGTCGATGACGATACCGGAGATGATCACCACCAGCGCTCGACGACACCTGAGCCACCGAGGAACCCACCTTGTAGACGGCTGTTGGTGAAGTAGCCATAGTAGACGCCGAGAAAGATGACATTAGCTATCGCCACCACATAGATCGCCACCATCAACGCATTGCCGATCGGCGCCCAGGCCACCGTCGCCATCTTGTCGGAGCGGCGATAGAGCTGGAACGAGAGAAAGGTGACGATCAGCATCAGGTTCACCGCGATATTCTTCGCCGGCATGATCCCCAACGGACCGAGGAGATGGTGGTGGCTGCCACCCAGCTGGGCGATCTCAGACGCCGACAGGATCAGCGTATGCGGCGTCACCCAGGTGAGGAAACAGACCACCAGCACAAACGCGATAAGGCT
>AASF01001279.1 GCA_000168735.1 Candidatus Endoriftia persephone str. Hot96_1+Hot96_2
CCCTTAATTCTCTTTTCTCGCGCCATCGTTGCAGAAAACTGTCCACGGATTCGCTCAATCGCCCCGGCGAAAAAGACCGCTATTATAAAATTCGGCCTCTGTTAACCCGTGGGCTTCCGAGCGTGTGAGCTTCTGTTTTTAAAGTTTCCGCATATTCTTTAATTTTTTCTCGAAGATCCTTGTTCTAGCTCACACGGTATAACACTCATGCGGCCTCCTTGCTTGCCCGAATTTGCTTTTTGATTATTGGCTCAATAATCCTCTCAGCAAGGTGCCGAACCACAGGAACCACAACGCCATCACCAGTAAGGTGGTAAGCTTCATTATAGCGTTCTGGAAGAATGTAACTGTCAGGCAGCCCCATAAGTCTAGCCGTCTCACGACTTGAAATTAGGCGCGATCTTACTTTGCTGCCATCAACTACTATAATCAACTGCCTGCTAGAGCCCCCCGGTGGAGTTCTGAGGCAACCAGCAACGTCATCGAACCTCACTTCTGCGCGCTGAACCTTTATCCCTGCTACATGTCGCCTAGTTCTCTTATAGACAGTACCGACCACTCTACGCCCAAGCCGCTTAGCTTTCTGTAATTTTTCTAAATTTAGATCGCTCATCATGTTTATGAGCTGAGATGTTTGTTCTTTTGTGTGCCACATAACCCCCGATGGGTTTTCTTCTATGATATCAGACAAGGTTATTGTTCTCTCTGCTGGCGCATCAAAATGCCACCATATCCAATTCTCCTTGATCCTTGCTGTCAGTTTACTATACGCCACCTTGAGAGAACGGGTATGCCACATAGGCATAGGATTATCACCAACAATCTCTTTCGGGATTTTTATATCAGATCGAACAGCAATTATAAACAGCCTAGGCCTAGACTGGGGAACGAACAGAGCAGCATCAACAATGACCGCCCCAACCCTATAACCCTCGTCCGTCAGTGCCTTGCAAATTGCTGAAAAGTCTTTTCCACCATGTGAAGTAACCGCTCCAGCGACATTCTCAAGGACAATAACACTTGGTGCCCGCCCCTCATTTGCTATAGATTTTATAAGTTTCCAGAAGGGCCAGAATGTACCTGAACGCTCACCTTTGAGTCCAGCACCACCTCCAGCGATCGACAAGTCCTGACAAGGAAATGACGCCCATACTAAATCAGCATTTCTCAGGGAGATCGCTGGGTTTTAATAGACGGACATCACCTGGCTTAAGTTGCTCTCCACCCCAATTAATGCTGTATGTAGCACATTTCTTATGATCAAAATCATTTGCAAGAAGACACTCCCACCGGTCGCCCAGACCAGCACGGGCCATGCCACCTGCCAGCAAAGTAACTTCTGTAAAATGAGTATTCTTTTTTTATGTTTCACTTTTTATCCTCC
>AASF01001278.1 GCA_000168735.1 Candidatus Endoriftia persephone str. Hot96_1+Hot96_2
ACGAATCGCCTTGATCCGGTAGCGCCGGTAGCGTTCCGGATAGGCATACTCCCGCACAAAGCCGCTGCCACTGCCGTTGCTCAGGTTGAACCAACTATAGAGGCTGCCGTAACCCTCCCGTTTGACAAAGCCGATCCGCTCGCTGTTGCGGTACTGGTAGTGGCTCCAGTGCAGGTCACTGCCGCTCAGATCAAGCGTGGAGGCATCGGATCGGGTGAGCCGAAAGGTTTTGTCGGTGGGATTGAGACTGAGGATGGCCCCACTGTTATTCGCAAAATGGTAGGTCGCGCTGCCGCCGCCAGCATCACCATTGAGGATCAACGCAATCGGCTTGCCATCGAGATAGACGTACTCTTTGTAGAGCTGGCTGTTGCTATCCTGTTCCGCCCAGCAGCTGGCCGTTGAGATTGTAGAAGTAGCGGGTCAGCTGGCCGTCGACCTGTTTTTCGACCCGCTCGCCCTTGCCGTTGTAGCGGTAGTCAATGCTCTGCCCAGTCCCCGTTACTTGGACTAATCGGCCCGCATCATCATAGGTGAGGGTCAGGCCGTTGAGGCTGGTGGTGTTGCCGGCATCATCATAGCTGCGCGACTCGCTACGCGCACCGCTGATCGTCTGTAGGTGATGCTTCTCTTGTGGGGTGTCGTAAGCGTAATTCTCGGCGGGGC
>AASF01001277.1 GCA_000168735.1 Candidatus Endoriftia persephone str. Hot96_1+Hot96_2
GCCCTTGATCCTTGGTGATATCGCCAATGACACCAACGCCCCCGGACGCCAACAATCTGCGCGACGGGTTCGGTGGCTGACGGCATCACTGAAGAGAACATCCTCAAGTCAGCTACGTACTGTCGGCCTGCTGACGCCACCACTGGGCGCCACTGGCAGCACCATGCAGCGCCGCGTATAGCTCCGCCGACGGCACCCAGTACACCATCATGCTGAGGCTTCACCTCCGCCGGCAGCTTCGGCAACGTAATCCGGCTGCAGGCGAAACAGGGCGCTGCCACCTCCGCCATCCCCACCGATCTCGGCATCGCACTGGACCGCATCATCGATGGCGAGGCCAACGGTCAGGCCGGCAACTTCCTCTATGTAGAGAATGTAGCCGGCGTGCGCTGGCACCACCCCCACTGTGGCCAACTGGCCCCGCTGCATTTGAGACTGGCCCCGTCACCAAGGTCAATGTTGCTCTCGGCCCCGACGCCGGTGCTGCCGCTGTTCTGCGTCTGAACCTGTAAGCCATGTCTCCCCTGCCCCCTGCTCCTTGGCCTGTCGGCGCTGATCGCTCTTCCTGCTGCGACTCACTATGCAGTAGAGGGGTGGTTGCGCCAGGACGCGGCGAACCAACGCCTTGCCACCCTCAACGAGTGGCAGCGCCAGACCGAACAGTCGCACCGGCGGCTCGCTGCCCACCAAGCCTTCGTCGCACGGGCGAAGGCGCTGCTGGACAAGGCCTCAGCCACCGGTGCTACGCCGCAGAGTTGGGAGCGTTTTCCGGTCAGCCTGCAACGCGAGACAAGCTGGGACCTGGTCTCCCGCCTGCTCGCTCAGGCAGACCATGGACCGGCCTTCTACTACAAGCCCGAATACCTGCGGGTCGACATCACCGCAACTCGGGATGAGGTAAAGAACAAGGCGACCATTTCAGGGGCCAAGATGGCCGATAACAGTGAGATCAACACCCAGGAAAGCACCGCCACCGTGACACTACGTGGGGCCTTTCTGGTACGTACGAGATAATCCGATGGCGCGGCACTACCTGATCGAC
>AASF01001276.1 GCA_000168735.1 Candidatus Endoriftia persephone str. Hot96_1+Hot96_2
TTGATCAGTGATGACTTGCCGACCCCCGATTGCCCTACCAGGATGCTGCGCTGGTCGTGTAGCGCCTCGACCAGCGGGTCCAGGCCGTGTTCAAGGGTGGCGCTGACTTCTACCACCGGGTAGCCGATGCTGCGGTAACAGTCGAACTGCCTCAGAAACCTATCCCGCTCGTCGCCCTGCAGCAGATCGATCTTGTTGATCGCGATCAGCGCCGGCACGTTGATGGTCTCGGCTGTCACCAGATACTGGTCGAGCAGATAGCCGGAGGGCTCCGGCCTGGGGGCGAGCACCACTACGATCAGGCTGATATTGGCGGCCAGCGGCTTCTCCCGGCCGGCGTAGTCGGGGCGGCTCAACACACTCTCCCGCGGCAGCAGGGCGGTGACTACACCACTTTTTTCGTCGATTGCCTGCCAGACTACCCGGTCGCCACACACCGGATGGCCGATGTTCTGCCGGGTGCGGCAGTTGAAGAGCTGTCCGCTCTCGTCCACCACCATCAGCGTGGCGCCGTGGCGGATGATC
>AASF01001275.1 GCA_000168735.1 Candidatus Endoriftia persephone str. Hot96_1+Hot96_2
CATCGAAGCAACCCGCGAGATAAAAGCCCCTGCCCCCATGCGCTGATCTCCGGCGGCGTCTCCAATGTCTCCTTCTCCTTCCGCGGCAACAACCCGGTGCGCGAGGCGATCCACGCGGTGTTCCTCTACCACGCGATCCAGGCCGGCATGGACATGGGCATAGTCAACGCTGCCCAGCTGGCGGTCTACGATGACCTGCCCGCCGAGCTGCGCGACGCAGTGGAAGATGTGGTCCTCAATAAAGATCCTGAGGCGGGCGACCGGCTGGTGGAGATCGCCCCCAACTACGCGGGCGACGTGGTCGGCGGCAACAAGGTGGAGGATCTGGAGTGGCGCAGCTGGCCGGTCAACAAACGGCTGGAGCACGCCCTGGTAAAAGGCATCACCGAGTATATCGACACGGATACCGAAGAGGCGCGCCTGGCGGTCGACAAGTCCCTGGAAGTCATCGAAGGCCCACTGATGGACGGCATGAACATGGTCGGCGACCTATTCGGCGCTGGCAAGATGTTCCTGCCCCAGGTGGTCAAATCGGCCCGGGTAATGAAGAAGTCGGTGGCCTATCTGGAACCCTTCCTGGAGGCAGAGAAGGCCGAGTGCGGCGTCCAGGCCCAAGGCAAGATCCTGATGGCCACGGTGAAGGGCGACGTTCATGACATCGGCAAAAACATCGTCGGCGTGGTACTGCAGTGCAACAACTATGAGGTGATCGACATCGGCGTGATGGTACCCGCCGACACCATCCTCAAACAGGCCCAAGAGCATCAGGTCGATATCATCGGCCTCTCCGGCCTGATCACCCCGATCGCTCGATGAGATGGTCCACGTCGCCAAGGGAAATGAAACGCCTCCGCATGAGCCAGCCGCTGATGATCGGCGGTGCCACCACCTCCATCGCCCATACCGCCGTGAAAATCGAGCCTGAGTATGACCACCCGGTGGTCTATGTGCCCGACGCCTCCCGCGCCGTCGGCGTCGCCAGCAACCTGCTCTCCAAGGGATCTGCGCGATGACTATATCGCCGACCTGCGCCGCTCATACGAGGATGTACGCGAGCGCCGCGCATCCAAGGACGAGGCCCGTAACTTGGTGCCAATCGAAGCGGCCAGAGCCAATCCCGTCGCCATCGACTGGGACAACTTCGTCGCCTGTGAACCCAACAAGTTGGGGGTCAACGTCATGGACGATATCCAGCTCGAGCTACTGATCGACTACATCGACTGGACCTTCTTCTTCCACGCCTGGCAGCTCAAGGGCCGCTATCCGCAGATACTGGAAGACCGGGAGAAGGGCGAAGAGGCGAAGAAACTGCTCGCCGACGCCCGCGAGATGCTGCACAAGATCATCACCGAGAGGTGGCTGACCGCCAAGGCGGTCATCGGCCTGTTCCCGGCCAACGCCCGTGGGTGATGACGTCGAGGTCTATGGCCTTCAGCCCAGCAGCAGGCGAACAGAGACGCCCCATCAGCACTCTGCACTTCCTGCGCAAGCAGGGCAAACAGCCCGAAGGGCAAGGCCAACACTTGCCTAGCCGACTTCATTGCCCCGAAATCGAGCGGCCACAGCGACTATATCGGCGGCTTCGCCTGCACTGCAGGTATCGGCATCGACGAACAGATCGTCGAGTT
>AASF01001274.1 GCA_000168735.1 Candidatus Endoriftia persephone str. Hot96_1+Hot96_2
TGATCCACTGCGCCGCCTGTGTCTGGTTGATCGAACACACTCTGCGCGCCATGCCAGGGGTTGCCCATGCCAGTGTCAACCTGTCGGGAAAGCGGCTGCATCTCAAGTGGCATAACCAACAGCTGAAGCTCTCCCGCATCATCGAGCGCCTGGGGCAGATCGGCTATGCGGCGGTGCCCTACGACCCCGAAGTGGCCGAGGGCAAGCTGAAACGGCAGAATCGTAATCTGCTCTACCGCATGGCCTTTGCCGGCTTCGGCATGATGAACCTGCTATGGATCTCGCATTGCGCTCTACTCAGGCGCGGACCAGGGTGAGTTTCGCGGCATGTTTCACTGGGTCGGCTTTGCCCTAGCGACACCGGTCTTGCTCTACTCAGGCCATCCGTTTTTCAAAGGCGCCTGGGCAGGTCTGAAGAACTTCCACCTCGGCATGGATCTGCCAATCGCCATCGGCGCCTCCATCACCTACCTCTACTCGGTCTATGTGACTCTTTCCGGCTCGCAGTTGGGAGATGTCTACTACGATACGGTGGTCAACTTCCTGTTTGTGATACTGGTTGGCCGCTATCTGGAGGCGATCTCAAAGCGCCAAGCGGTGGCTTCCACCCAGCGCCTGGCTCGATCTGCAGCCGCGAGTGGCGACAGTGCTGCGCGATGACCAGGAGGAACTGGGTGCCGATCCGCGCGGTGCAACGGGGCGAACTGGTGCTGGTGCGTCCCGGCGAGCGAATTCCGGGTGGATGGTACGATCGTCGAGGGAGAGAGTGCCCTGGGATGAGGCGCTGCTGAGGCGGCGAGTCGCTGCCGGTGGAGAAGGGGGTCGGCGCGTCGGTCTCAGCTGGTACCATCAACGGCCATGGCATGCTGAAGATTGAAGTCGAAGGCGCGCTCAAGGACACTGCGCTGGGGCGCATCATCCGTCTGGTAGAAGAGGCACAGGCCTCCAAGGCGCCGATCCAGTGTGTCGCGGACCAGATCGTGCCCTGGTTCGTGGCGGTCACCCTGGCGCTGGGCAGCGCCACCTTTCTGTGGTGGTTGCAAACCGATTTTGAGGTGGCCCTGCTGGCGGCCACCTCGGTGCTGATTATCACCTGTCCCTGCGCCTTTGGCCTGGCTACGCCGATGTCGATCGCGGTGGCATCCGGCCTAGGGGCCAAGTATGGCATCCTGGTGAAGAACGGCGAGGTGCTCGAAAGCCTCTCCAGCATCAATCATGTCGTGTTCGAC
>AASF01001273.1 GCA_000168735.1 Candidatus Endoriftia persephone str. Hot96_1+Hot96_2
TTAAACGAATTCGCCCTGATCACCTCCTTGCCCAGTTCGCCACTACCGAGCAGCATCACACGGGTTGCCGAGGCTGAGAGAGGGGTGCCGATCTGCATATTTTTCTCCGATTGGGTGAAGTCTCCCACGGAGCTTATCAACTCCTCTCCACTCACCTCCAGTTCCCCGTTCTTTAAATCACCGGCCAAACCACCCAGCTGCCTGATCCGGCCCCCCCCCCCCCAAGTATCTGGTGTGAATTTTCCACACCCTCGACCTGGTCGTAAAACGATCCACGTTTATCACAGGTAATCACAAGGAAACCCGGGGGCTTTTTCAAACGGCTGTCGATATTATTTGCACATTGATATTGGAGAGACCGACGCCCCCATTGCAACCACAAGCAAGCTCGACTCTCCTGCGCATTGAGCACCTACTCAATACCCCCATCGACTCACTGGCTGCGCAGTGCGAGCAGGATCTGGTTGCGCAGCGCCTTCAGCAGGTTGAGTTTTTTCTTATCGATCTCAAGCGCATCGGGCTGCGGGTGATCCGCATAGATCAGTCCCAGCGGCCGACCGTTCAGCACCAATGGAAACAGCAGGAAAGAGCCGGCGTTGGAGATTTGTTTGTACCACTGCGGGATGTCCTGCTGCATCTTCTGCTCTGCAGTATTGGCGATGTAGACATCTACCGCATTTTTCAGCGCCCCATGGAACACATCCACGCTGTATTTCATCGGAAAACGGAACGCCTTGATGAACGGCTCCAGATCGTCCCCAAAGCCACTGCGCCCCATCACTTCACCACTCTGGCGGTTGTACAACGCCAGCACCACACGGCGGAATCCCATCGAGCAGGTACATGGTCTCCAAACACCACATTGAACAGTTCGGAGAGTCTCACAATCCGCCACCATCAGAGCTGGTCACACTCCTGCAGTCCGTCCATCACGCAATGTCTCGCTCTCCTGCGGCGTGATCAA
>AASF01001272.1 GCA_000168735.1 Candidatus Endoriftia persephone str. Hot96_1+Hot96_2
GCTGGCTGTGGTGAGGGCTACTATCTGGAGCAGCTGATGATGCAACTGGAGGCTCGGCCCCGCAAAGGCACTGCGGCCCTAGTTGGCCTCGACATCTCAAAGTGGGCGGTACAGGCCGCCGCCCGCCGCAGCCGCCAGATCCGCTGGCTGGTGGGCAGCAACCGGACCCCACCGCTGCAGCCGGAGAGCCTGGAGCTGATCCTCTGCCTATTCGGGTTTCCACTTTATGAGAGTTTTCGCCGCTGCCTCAGCCCGGACGGACGGATCATCCTGGTCGACCCAGGACCGGAGCACCTGATCGAGCTGCGCCGGATCATCTACCCGACCCTGAAACGCCGCCCGCCGCCCGGGCTGGAGCAGGCCGAGGCGGCCGGATTCCGGCTGACCGACAGCAGAGAGCTACAGTTCGCAACCGCCCCCCTGGGAGCCGAGCAGATCGCCGACCTGCTGCTGATGACACCGCACCTCTTCCGCACCAGCCGGGAGGGCAAGGCCGCCGCAGAGGCACTGCAGCAGATAGCAGTGACGGTGGATGTGCGATTCAGAACCTTGCGCCTGTAGGATGTGATGAGCCCGCAAACCGCATCAATCACATGATTTTCCGACAGATGCGGCTCGCTTCGCTCACCCCAGCAGCAGATAGTCGAGCAACAACCCGACAAACACCACCAGACCGAAGTTGTTGTTGTTGAGAAATGCCTCGAAGCAGGCCTTCGGCTCGCGGTCGCGGGTGATCCACTGCTGGTAGACAAAGAACCCAGCCCCAGCAGCCACCCCAAGGAAGAAAATCCAGCCGCGCCCCGCCATCGCACCGGCCAGCCCCAGTAGCCCGAGCATCAGGAGCTGCAGCAGGCCGATGATCAGCAGATCGTGCCGGCCAAACAGGATCGCGGTGGATTTAACACCGGAGCTGCAGGATCGTCCTCCCGATCCACCATCGCGTACTGGGTATCGTAGATCAGCGCCCACAGCAGCGTCGCGCTGAACAGCACCCAACTGACTGGGCGGCAACTGCTGCTGAATCGCCATGAAGGCCATCGGCACCGCCCAGCCGAAGGCGGCCCCCAGCACCACCTGAGGCAGGTGAGTGTAGCGCTTCATGAATGGATAGACCGCCGCCAGCAGCAGCGCCACCAGTGACAGCGCCTTGGTCTCATGGTTGAGAAAGAAGAGTAGCGCGAAAGCGCTCAGGGAGAGTGCCGCAAACACCCCCAACGCCTCCTTTGGGCTGACCAACCCGGCGGCGATCGGGCGCAGCTTGGTGCGCTCGACACGGCCATCGATGTGACGATCGGCAAAGTCGTTGATGGCACAACCGGCGGAGCGCATTAGCGTCACGCCGCAGATAAACACCCCAGCACCACCCTCCAGGATGGCCGCCCCTCCCCCGCCATCCACAGCGCCCAGAGCGTCGGCCAGAAGCAGCAGCAGGATACCGATCGGTCGATTGAGCCGCACCAGCAGGGCGTAGCGACGCAGCCGCTCACCCCACGAGACAGGCCCCGACTGTAACGAATCCAGCTTCAGCTCTGGCGCACTCATGAGGTTTTCTCCAT
>AASF01001271.1 GCA_000168735.1 Candidatus Endoriftia persephone str. Hot96_1+Hot96_2
TGATCAAAACGCTGCAGCTGCTCTGCATTTGGCAACTCGCCGTAGAGCAGGAGATAGGCCACCTCGATGAAGTCAGCCTGAGCCGCCAGTTGCTCAATCGGATAACCCGCGATACTCCAACACCCCTGCCTCACCATTTATATAGGTGATGCGGCTCTCACAGCTGGCTGTGGACATAAAGCCCGGATCGTAGGTAAAGATCCCGCTATCCCGATAGAGCCTGGAAACATCGATTGCCGGCGGCCCCTGCACCGACTCCCTCACCGACAACCTGATCGATTCCCCTGCCGCTTCATCCTGCAGTAAAAAATATTTCTCTGTCATCATTCATCTCCCAGGAAATAGTTTCCTTGCCAAGCCACTACAACCTGGCGATATCCAGCCCGCACCGCCGCCGCCGAGGCCTCGAACAGCGCCATCTCTTCCGCAGTCAGGCCCAGATCGACCACCAACTCGACCACCAACTCGACCACCAACTCGACCCCCACCTCGGAGAGCACACAGGGCACCCCCATCGCGATTTTTTCAGCGCCATATTCCCCCTGCAGAATCGCCACCGTCGGCATGATGCGCCGGCGATTGTTGGCGATCGCATCAATCATCGAGGTGATGGCTGCGGCCAGGGGCATCGTAGGCACTGCTGTTCTTGCGCAGCGAGAGGATCTCCGCCCCGCCGTTACGGGTCCGTTCGATGATCACATCGATCTTCTCGCGACTGATGAAGTGCTCGATGGGAATACCGTTGATGGTGCAGAAACGGGGCAGGGGCACCATCGAATCACCATGGCCACCTAGCACAATGGTGGTCACGTCGCGGGAGGAAAAGCCGGTCTCCATCTCGATGAAACTGGCCATACGCGAGGCATCCAGCACCCCGGCCTGACCGAACACCCGCCCGCGCGCCCAACCACTGCGCTGCCAGGCGCGGAAGGTCAGCACATCCACCGGGTTGCTCACCACCAGCATCATCGCCTGCGGCGCATACTGCAGAGCATTGTCGACAATGCCGTCGATCACACCCAGATTCACCTCCAATACATCGGAACGCGACATGCCTGGCTTACGCGGCACCCCGGCAGTTACCACGATCAGATCCGAACCAGCCATCGCCGCCGGGTCGTTGGAGCCGGAGACCCGGGTATCGAAACGGAAGAAACTCGAGGTCTGCAACACATCCAGCGCCACCCCTTGGGGCGCATCCTCGCGGATATCCACCAGCATCACTTCCCGGCACAACTCGGCCTCGGCCAACATCTGCGCGGTGGTCTCACCGACTCGGCCCGCACCCACAACAGTAATTTTGTGCATTGTTATTCCTTGCTTCACAAACCCGCTCTCCAATAATAGCCACGATCAGCACGGCAGACGGTCATAGCAGCAGGCAGCATTTTTTACCCCCCAACCCGGTTGGGTTATGATTGGTGGTTCGCGCGTCTTGGGGCAACGTTGAACGATACGACCCCTCTGCCGAAAAACACCGACTTCCCTATGATTTCGGCACTTTTCGGCCAAAGATGCCCGACAGATGCGGACACAAGTAGAAGAATCCTGAGGAAGTTTTTAATGTCGAGAAAGAAGATTGCGCTGATCGGCGGCGGCCAGATCGGTGGCACACTCGCGATGATAGCGACCCAGAAGGAGCTGGGTGATGTCGTGATTATCGACCTACCGCACCTGCAAAATCCGATGAAAGGCAAGGCTCTCGATCTGATGGGCATGCGCCCGGTGGACGGCGTCGATGTTGAACTGAGCGGCAGCGGCGAAATGGCAGCGATCGCCGGTGCCGACGTGATC
>AASF01001270.1 GCA_000168735.1 Candidatus Endoriftia persephone str. Hot96_1+Hot96_2
GATCCGGATACTGTTAAAGAACTTATGCGTTCACTGTTGGTGGTCGTTTTTTGGGTTCCATATATGCTTGTTTCAAAAAGAGTGAAAGCAACATTTATTAATGAATAGATCATGACATGGGCGTAAGACTGCGGCGAGGCGGGTACCACTGGTGCTAATATTGGGACTAAGCAAGGGAATAGTGATATGAAGCAAGTCTTGTCAGATTTGTTTTGTGCAGGGAATTAAGCCAAGNCGTGGCAAANTTTGTGGGCTTTGTTTGTTGCCTTAATTGTAAAGTACCTGACAGTTGCTGTAACCAAGTTTAAGCCGCCATATAGCATGGCATATAAAGCTACATTTTTTGGCGCCATATTCAGTGGCTTCTGGAGTTACAAGTCTTTTTTATATCTAGGTGTAATTGTGCCGATAATTACCAACTGGTCGCAAACCGGATTTTCTGAGCGCTCTACGATAATGATGATTCTTGGTGGCTTTGTTGTTCAATCATTAGCGTATGGTTTTTTTATAAAAAATCAAAACAATGAAGCTATTGGGTTTATCAATGGCGCTCAGATTTCTGGTTATCAATTATTGATAGGCGCAGCAATATTGTCTATTGGCTAATGCCAGAAATGAGGTGCCTGTATTTCTTATTGGCACTTAAATGAATATCAGGGAGGGTAATGATGGGGTACTTGATCATACCAATATCAGTGGCAGCATTGATTTTTATATTTTTCAGCCTAAGCGTATCATGGGGTTTGGTGTTGTTGTCCACGATGATTCTGCTATTAAGCTTGTGGTCCACACGCAGCATCAAAAGAAAAATGAAATACATTGATGAATTATCATTTGCTGCAAATGAAATGCTGAATAAACATGCATCGTATTTCATTTATACAGAGGGCGCAAAAATCTACGCTGGCGCGGCATCATTGTCTGGTATCAGTGGTTTAGTAGTTGGCATTGTGAGTGCATTAAAATATGAAGTTTTATTGGGGGCATTCTGGNATCGCCATAGGTGAATTTTCTAACTTATGTCGTATGTATCAACATCGTTTAACCCATCACGGCTTGCTGCAAAAGATCCGAGTAACGCGTTGATTTTCGATGAAGTCGCTGAATATATGAATGCAGTAAAATGCAAGGCAATTTCTGACGCTCAGCAAGAAGATTAGCTTCACCCAAGGAATGGAATAGAGATGTTGTCCAGTTTGTTTAAAAAGCCAGGCCGAAGGTTTCATCACGCCACTTCATAATCCTGGCCTGTGATGATCTTAATAGTAAGGGCTTTGATTCATCAGAGGCAGTCATTCTTGTGAACAACCATGCCCAACAAAGCAAATGCACACGGACTGCCAAAAGCTGCGCCGCTCGTGCCTCGCTCTGCAGCTTCTGGCAACCGGTAATTTGCGACGTTATGTCTATATCAAGCACAAAAGGTGAGTACGAAATATGAATTACATCCAAAAGTTCCTCCTTTTGAGGTGGTTGGCCTTGTTGTTCTTCTTTGCGGGTGAGTCGCTTGCTGGGCCCTCCAATAAAGAGTTGATGTGTGTTGTCGAAAATGACGATGCTGATACTCCTCTCGTAATCAGTTATATTCGTTACCACTTATGACGAAAGCAATAGGAAGGTAGTTACGAGTTCGCTGGAAAATGAGTGGACTGGTTTGCAATATTCTGATCCATCATTAAATGATATATTCGTTTATGAAGTCGAGGTATGGTCGGATAGTAAAATTAAAATATATTCTTAATACAGCCAAATCCAACGTACCCACCAAACATCCCAGAGCAATTCAGAAATAGTTATGAGAGAAATGGCTATGTTTCTGATCAGGGCGATTCGT
>AASF01001269.1 GCA_000168735.1 Candidatus Endoriftia persephone str. Hot96_1+Hot96_2
GCCTTAGCTTCGTCGCGTAGGCGCCCCTTCTGCAGATGAACGCTGTCGCCTGATCGACTTGGGTGAATGGTTCGATGAGGAGCACCGCATCCCCATGCCGACCGACGTAGTACCCGATGGGTTCGATCCAGAAGCGTTGAATTGCATCCCGGCTAATCACCACCACTGTCTGAAGCTGACTCCCTCTCCAGCACCGTTTCGCCTTCACTGAGTGCTTTCCGAAGCGCCTCTGCCTCCCTGAAGAGGGCTTTAACCCGCATCATTGACCGGCCCGTTGACGGTTCAGATAATCCTTGCATGGCGCTGCAGTGCCCCAGTGCTGCATGGATATCACCCTCCAATTGCAACTCCCGGGCCTTCTGCATATGAAATGTGGCGAGACATTCCGCCCGACGGGTGCCGATCAGGTCCACCAGGTCGCGAACTGCTTCTGCCGTGATCGGCGTCAGCAGACCGCCCTGTTTTATAAAGTCGATCAGCTCGTTGATAAACGCTCGTCAACTTCTGCAGATGGAATTTATCTGTGATCTCGTCAGCTTTTGCTGCATCACCCAGGGTAGCAAGTGCCTGCTCGGTCATTTCGAGCAATTCATCTATGCCCTCATATTTTGGCTCGACTTTTTTCACCGCCCGATAGCGGGCAAGCAGGTCCTCCCGCAGCAACCGCTCCACCTCATTTGGCAGATGACAGCCTTGCAGACGAAACAGAATATTTTCCACCAGGTCGACACCACGCAGAAGGCGCTGGATCTTGATTCGTTTTGCCTCCACTGCCTGTTGGTGACGTTGGACGATTCCGGACAGGAAGAGCGCCAAGACCAACAGCCCTCCCAAGA
>AASF01001268.1 GCA_000168735.1 Candidatus Endoriftia persephone str. Hot96_1+Hot96_2
CGCCTTGATCCGGCGCGGCGCATCATGCAGGTTGCCGAGGGATTTGACGCTCCTGTCGACGCTGTTCGTCGATGCCGCAGGCTTTGCGATGATGGAGTCGGAGCTGCGCAGCGTCTGCTCAGTGGCGGCGATCAAGGCGCAGCTGGCGGCAGCGCTGGAGCGGGGTCATGATCTGCAGCTTGCATCCTTGCATCCCCAGTGGGAGGGGGGGCGGATGGATGCCGAAGGTGAGTGGCCAGCTAGATCTCTCACGCTGGCGAATCGCCGATCTGAGTGACGGCGAGATTCGCGTGCTGCTCAAGGAGGGGCGTACCTGGCTGGAGGATCTGGCGCGCTCGCGTCAGCCTGACTACCGCTGTATCGCCTTCCGTGCCGGTGGTTGGTGCATCCAGCCATCTGAGCGGGTGGTCAGGACGCTGCGCAAGCTCGACTTTCTGATCGATTCGAGTGTCGCTCCGGGGATGCGCAATACCACCAAGGGGGAGTGGGTCGATCTTTACCAAGGCCCCGAAAGTTGCCCTACTGGATGACCAGGGGTGACGTCTGCAACGCCAGAAAAAAAGGGGCTCTATGAGATGCCGATCGCAACGGCGCGGATCGATCCGGTGCGCCACATGCGCGCCCTTGGTGGCGGTAAAGGGCCGGACGGATGCCGGCTTTGCATCTGGCTGCGAGGGCTCCTATCGGGGGCCTGGCGGGACAGTCTCGGCGGTGGTGGGGCGGCTCCGCAAACTCTCCAAGCTTGGGGCAGGTGATGCTCGATTTTTCCAGCATGCCT
>AASF01001267.1 GCA_000168735.1 Candidatus Endoriftia persephone str. Hot96_1+Hot96_2
TTATAGGGCGAATGAATTAGCGGCGCGAATCGCCCTTAGCTTGATTGAAAAGGTACAGGAGCTTTGATGGAGACTTTTCCTTTCTAATTTTTCTACTGGTTGCGATCGCTGCGATGTTATTTATCACTCTTGACGCAACCAAACGCCCATACTGAACTTGGGGGCTGATTCGGGGTCATATTAGATAACACCTTTCGGGGGCGACACGGCTTTCGACGTGGGTTGCGAAACCTGAGGTGCATGCCGAGGAACAGCATACCTCGTAAATCCAGCTGTACCACTATAGTTGCCAACGACGACAACTACGCTCTCGCCGCTTAATAACCGGTAGAAGCCATCTGACTGGAGCCGTGCTTATGCGTCCAGAGTCCTTCGGGACACTCAGGTGTCATATCTCATAAGATCGCGCTGAAGGAAGTCCGGGCCGGATGCGCTAAAACCTAACGGAATCGCTGTATTACATGCCCTGTCGGTCGGGCGGTTTGCAGTTAAATATAATCGACACGACTAAGCATGTAGAGCCGATGGCAGAGGGCTTGCGGACGCGGGTTCGATTCCCGCCGCCTCCACCATTTAACATTCCAGAGACTACAAAAAAGCACCTAAGCCAGCGATCATGCTGGCTTTTTTCTGTCTGTATGCTCCGCCACACTCCGGGAGCATCCCTTAACTTCCGGAGATATATGGGGGCTATTTTTTGGATAGGTCCGTAAAATTCAAACCGCCTTTGCCACGCGAGGTCAATTCGCTTACCCTGGCCTGAATCTCCTTCC
>AASF01001266.1 GCA_000168735.1 Candidatus Endoriftia persephone str. Hot96_1+Hot96_2
TGATCCGCACTCTGCCCGCCTCTACCAGCGCCGCCTTGCCGCTCCCAGCCCTTGGCGCCGCAATCGCTTGGCGAAGTCGATCAGGATCAGCGAATCGTTGACCACGATGCCGGTCAACGCGAGAAGAGCCGATCAACGGAGAGAAACTGTAGATGGAAGCCGAACAGTTGATGCCCCACCACCACAGCCGATAAAACCGAACGGGATCGCGAACATCACCACCAACGGATCGAGCAGTGATTTGAACAGCGCCGCCAGGATGAAAAAGATCACCGCCAACGCAATCACCAGCGCCCGCTTCATGCCGGCGATCGATTCCTCCGCCTTCTTCTTCTCACCGAGGAAGATCAGCTTGTAGCCTTCCGGCAACGCGGTGAACTCAGCCTTCACCTGCGCAATCACCTTATTCGGCGTGGTGATCTCTGAATCGACCTCGGCGGTGATGGTGGCCAGCCGCTGCAGGTCGCGCCGGTTGATGCTATTGAAGCCCCCGCGCCTGCTCGATCTGCGCCACATCCCCCAGATAGACAGTGTGACCATCCTCCAGGGTAATCGGCAGCCGCTCCAGCGCTGCCGCATCATGACGCAGCGCATCAGGATAGATCAGCCGCACCGGGATACGCTTGTCGTTCCAACTGACGTGAAGCACCTTAAGGCCAAGAAAACCGGTGCGCACCGGCATCCGCCAGCTGCTGCTGGGTCAGCCCCAGACGCCGCCCGCGCTCGTTCAACGCATAACGATACTCCAGCTTGCCCGGGTCCATATCCTGGCGCACATCGGAACTACCGGGCAGCCGTCTCGATAAATCTGCGGATCTGCTCCGCCTGCTCGCGCAGCACCGCCACCTCGCTACCCACCACACCGATCTCGATATCCGCCCCGGCCGGCCCACCCTGAGGACGCAGCACCGACATGCGGCGGATCAAG
>AASF01001265.1 GCA_000168735.1 Candidatus Endoriftia persephone str. Hot96_1+Hot96_2
GATCCGTTGTTTGATGTCTTGCACCTGGCTTTGAATGGCGTATTCCTGATTTACCAGAGTGCGCAGACCGGCCAGGTCTTCACTGGCGCTAACGGTGAGCTGCTCTAGGTCTGCCAGCAGGTTGTTTTGCTCTTGTTGGGTGAGCTCTTTCCATTCGGCAATGCGGTGCAGGTCTTGCTCGGCATCTTTAATGCGTTGCTGCTGCTCGGTTTGCATCTCAATTATCGCATCACGCACTCGGACCTGCATGGTGGTCAAGCTGCTGGCATACTCGGTGGTGTATTTAAAGAATTCTGCGTGGTCTAAACGTTCTTTGAGCCCGGCCAATTCATCGGCCAGTTCCGCCTTGAGGCCGGCCTGGCGTACCGCTGTCTGGCAGGCTTTCGACTTCGCGGCGGTGCTGCTGCAGCTCATGCAGGGTTTGCTCAAGCCCTTGGTCAAGCGCCCGTTTGAGTTCGGCTGCCCATTTAAGGTTGGTATACAACTTGGAATCTTCGCTGCCCAAACGCTGTGGTGCCTCAGAGGCATCTGTAAAGAGAATGTCTTTGATATCCTCACTTAAACTTTCCAGGGTATCCGCCCCCGGCAACATCAGCGCCTTCAGCTTTTCCGCCAGTGGGCCATATTGATGTTGTAACTGAGGGAACAATTTGGTGGTGGCTTTGCTAATGTCATCCTCAAGAGGAACAACCGTTTCCCCACTCAGTTCTGTCAGGCGCTCTGAGGCCCGAGCCAGCATTTCCATGCTCGGGCGTTCCTCACGCAGCGATACCCCGACGGGCTTGAAGGCATTATTGGTCTTTAGGGCATCGATGGCTTGTTGACCGTTAACCGTGACTTCGCGGCCTGCCACTTTGAGTTTGATTTCTCCAGCTACCAGCATGGCGGCGATGAGGTAACGCAGGGTGTCTTGCGACCAGCCATAGGGGGCATCTGTGAAGATGCTGATGAGACGTTTTCCCTTCGATAGACCCCTGGCGTTCGATCATATCGCGGATACTGGTTATGGCTTTATGATCGGTATTGATGGATGGCCGCCCACCTTGGGTTTGCACGAGGTTTAGGGGGTCTAATTGGCTGGTGACGCCAGTCAGATTGCCCAGGCGCAGGAACTTTTCGGCAAGGTCGGTACCTGCTCGGACGGGTGCTTCGTTGTAACGGTCAAAGGCCTGTTCTGCCACACTGGCCAGGTGTTTACGGGCGGCTTCTATTAAATCTTGGTTAAGGGTTTCTACGGCGGTGAGTTCGCCACGAAACAAAAAAGATCCCTGCAGTAGGCTGCGTTTAATCAGTCGCTGCAGCTCACCTGCCAGGCGGTTGGCGCGGTCGGTTTGGCCAGCACAGTATTCTTTCACTTCCTGATCTGGCTCATTACGGTATTTGTTGACGATCTCTTTGCTGCGGTAGATCTCATTGGTGAGCTCTTCCATTTCAGGGGTGGTGCGACCGAACAGGAAAATGGTGTACTGGGCGGTTTTCGTGGCGGCTTTCATCGGTTAGGCGCGCCCTTGGTTGCGTCGTAATCCTTCGGATCAAGGGCGA
>AASF01001264.1 GCA_000168735.1 Candidatus Endoriftia persephone str. Hot96_1+Hot96_2
GCCCTTGATCCCGCCTTTCCGCGGGCCTTTCCCCACTTTGGCAGCGCCAACTTCTGGGGGGAGCACATCCTCACCCTGCGTGAACAGTGCCGCAGCCTTGTGATGAACCCACTCTCGTTTGGGATTGAAGTTTGGTTCCGTAAAAAATCCAAACGCGAGCTATATTAGCTTGCCTATGCTCCTGCTCTGACTGATAGCAGGAAGCCGAATCTTATGACGGCAGTGATCATTCGATGTACCGCATCCCCCCTTTCACCCTTAGCTCACCCTGCTTATCATCTCCGCACTACCACAGACTGTTCTGTCGCGGACCGAAACCGATCATCAAGCCTGTCAGCAGTTATTCGACAACGCCCGTTATAGTGAAGCTAGCAGCCCTTGCCAAAAGGCAGCGCAAGCAGGAGATGTCAACGCCCAAACCCTGCTGGGTGAGCTCTATCGATGGGGGGGGCTGGGTATCGATCAGAACGCAGCACTCGCAAAAAAATGGTGGCAGTGCAGCGGTAGATCAAAGACACGTGCTCGCCATAAACTTGCTGGCCTTGAAGTTCTATTATGGGGGGACGGTGTTTGGCCGTGAGGCTGGTTGGGAGCAGGGTTATCCAAAGGCGATGGCGCTTTGGCGGCTTAGCGCCGAAGAGTAGGCGTAGCCAGCTCCCAGTTCATGCTTGCCGAGATGTACAGGCTCGGCCAGTGGGTTGATGTTGATCGTGGCTGAGGCCTACGCCTGGTACCGGCTTGCCCTGGGCAATGGCTACAAACTGGCTGGCGACTCACTGGTGGAACTCGCCCGCTCGATCACT
>AASF01001263.1 GCA_000168735.1 Candidatus Endoriftia persephone str. Hot96_1+Hot96_2
GATCAGGAAACGAGCCCACCCATCCTGGTATGTGCCTGAATCGATCCGTCAGGAGCATCAGAAGATGGGCGATCCTCTGCCTGAAGTCATGCCGCCCGGCCCCGATAATCCGCTCGGGGAGTATGCCGTCTACCTTGGCATGGCGCGGCTACCTGCTGCACGGCACCAACAAGCCCTATGGGGTCGGCATGCGAGTCAGCCACGGCTGCATCCGCCTCTATCCAGAGGATATCGAGGAATTTTTTCTGGCAGATTCCAGTGAATACGCCGGTGCGGATCATCAATCGTCCTTACAAGGCGGGCTGGCGGGATGGGCAACTCTACGTCGAGGCGCACCCCCCACTCAATGAACAGATAAAAGTGGAGGGGCGAAACCACACCGGCCTGGTGACGGCGATGATCACCAAGCTAGGAGAGGACCGGAGACAGCCTGACTGGGACATCCTACAGACCATCGCAAGAGATCAAACCGGCATCCCGGAGATCGTGCCACTCAGCGAGCTGCCCGGCGACAACTGATCTGCTGCAACTGCGTTGTTTCTATCGGGCAAGAGAAAACCCCGGAGCCTGATGACATCCGGGGTTCTTTCGCTCCGTTTCACCCCACGGGGGTCAGCGGAAATAGCGGCTTTATTTAGCCATCGCCTTCTCAGACATGCGGCTGCAGCGCTCGCTGCACTTACGCGCCTCAGCCGCAGCCTCATTTGCCGTAGCCATCGCCTTGTCCGCAGTCCCCTGGGCCGATGCAGCATCCAGCTCAGCTGTCTTGGCAGCCTTATATGCAGCATCTGCAGCATTCTGAGCAGCCTGTGCCTCCTTCCGCACCTCCTCAATCTGAGCGGTGGTTGCACAACCGGCCAGCAGGCCCAGGCTCAGAATC
>AASF01001262.1 GCA_000168735.1 Candidatus Endoriftia persephone str. Hot96_1+Hot96_2
GATCATCGCACCGCAGCCAGAGGCGGAGATGACGATCGCCTCGGCGCCTGCCTCGATCTGCGGCCACCAGGCGTCAACATTGCTGCGCACCTGGTCAAGGCTATCCCGGTAGGCACCCAGATGATAGTCGACCGCGCCGCAGCAACCCGCCGCTGGCGCCACAACCAGCGAGATGCCGAGCCGGTCGAGCACCCGGGCGGCGGCGGCATTGGTATTTGGTGTCGTCACCGACTGGACGCACCCCTCCAGCAACAGCATGCGGCGCGGATGGCGTAGCGCAGGACGAAGTCCGGCTGACTGTTTGACTGGCACCTGCCGCTGCAGCCCGACGGGCAGTAGCGGACGCAGCCACTGGGCGGGGCGCAGCAGAGCGGCAAACCGTTTCGGATAGGGCAATACTCTACGCAACCCCCAGCGCTTCAGGCGATCAATCACACCACGTCCGACCCGCTTTTCGGTGATCTCCCTGCCGATCTCCAGCAGCCGCCCATAGCGCACCCCGGAGGGACAGGTGGTTTCACAGGCGCGACAGGTGAGGCAGCGGTCGAGGTGAAGCAGGGTGCATTCACTGACCGGCTCCCCCTCCAGCAGCTGTTTGATCAGATAGATACGCCCGCGCGGGCTATCCAGCTCATCCCCCAGTAGTTGATAGGTGGGACAGGTGGCGGTGCAGAAACCGCAGTGGACGCAGGCACGCAGGATCTGCTCTGCCTCCTGGCCCTCAGGGGTTGCCAAAAAGGTGCTAAGAAGAGAGGTCTGCATCAGAGTTCCCGGTAGAGCCGGCCTGGGTTGAAGATGCCTTGAGGATCGAAACCCCGCTTCAGATGACGCTGGAGTTGCATCACCGCCGGAGGCAGCGGATGGAATACCTCGCCACTGCGATCACCACCACGGAACAGACTGGCGTGGCCTCCAGCCTGACTCGCCATCTGTCGAATCGATACGGCATCCGCATCAGCGCGCAGCCAGCGCTGCGCCCCACCCCAGTCGATCAGCTGCTTGCCGGGCAACGCCTGAGGCGGTGCAGCAGACGACAGGGAGAGGCGCCACAGCGGCAGCGTCGACTGGAAGAAGCCGTAACGCTGCTCGCGCATCTGGGTCCAGAAATCGACGCCCTCAAGCCGCTCCCCACCAAGCCGCTCCCCACCAAGCCGCTCCCCACCAAGCCGACCAGCGCCAGCACGCACCACCGCCGATGCGCCGGAGAGACGCAGATAGAGCTGCAATCCATCATGACAGGCGGCGCTGATCGGCAGCGGCTGAGCCGCCCACTGGTTCATCAATCGGATCGCCTGCTGCGGTGTCTGCTCCTGCACCAGGGTGATCTCCCTGTTCCGGGACGCGGCAGCACCTTAAGGCTGACATCGAGGATCAGTCCGAGAGTGCCCATGGCACCGCACATCAGCCTCGAGATGTCGTAACCAGCAACATTTTTCATTACCTCGCCACCAAAACGCAGCCGCTCACCCCGGCCGTTGATGATGCGAGTACCGAGAACAAAATCACGGGCCGCCCCGGCGGAGGGACGACGCGGCCCGGAGAGACCACAGGCGATGGTGCCGCCGAGGGTGGCGGTCTCGCCAAAACGGGGCGGCTCGAAGCCGAGCATCTGCTCCTGCTCCGCCAGCGCCGCCTCGAGCTCGACCAGCGGAGTGCCGGCGCGGGCGGTAACCACCAACTCCTTCGGCTCATAGTTGATGATACCGCTGTGGCCACTGATCTCCAGCGGGGTACCGCTCGGCTCACGACCATAGAAGCGCTTGCTGCCACCGCCGCGCAGCTCCAGCGGGGTGCCGTTCGCAATCGCCTCGCACACCGCCTGCACCAACGTTTGAGTCA
>AASF01001261.1 GCA_000168735.1 Candidatus Endoriftia persephone str. Hot96_1+Hot96_2
CTTGATCCCCGACCGCTGACAGTAGCATTGCTACTGCGCCATGAGTGGTCTGACCCCCGGTCAGCGCAAGACTACCCCATCCTTATCAGACAGAACCTGCGTGATAGCCCACATTTTTGCACCTATCCCAGCATACCAACATACCAGCGCTCCTACCCGCTCCCGCGCAATTGCGACGGCTCCTAAAGAAGAGAAAAGAGCAGTCGCTAGTTTCCAATAGGCACAAAAACCCTGACCCAGAATTGCACGATTATGATCTCTAAACAGTTTCAGAAATTTACCATCAGCCAGAAGCTGTGGGGTGGCTCAGCGATCGTCATCGCTGTGCTAATCGCACTTGGTAGCATCACCTACCTGAATGTAAACAAACTGGGCGCTGAGATTGACAGTGTAGTGAAAAAGAATCAGCCCGCCGCGCTGATCTCAAAGGAGCTGCAGACTCAACTGAAGCAGAGCTACGCCAACCTCGGCCTCTACCTGTTGAGCTCCGAACCTCACTATAAGGCAGCCTATCAACGCGACATCAGCCAGGCCAACAATCTGTTGGCACAGCTGGCGAAACTCTCTACGGCCGACTCCAATCAAGAGGCGATTCAATGGGTAACCGACGCTGAGGCCACCATCGACAAGCTCATCAAGCTCAACAAGGTCCTGTTTCACATCGCAGACAATACCGAGCTGAAGATCCCTGGGCTACGCCCATGCGCGACAAAACATCTCCCCGATCACCAGCCCAGGCCAGGCGCAGTACTCGCCAATCTTCGACTCAGCCTGACTAACTATAGTGATGAGATCGATAGTCAGGAGGAGATGGAGCGCTACCACCACATTCTCCATGAGACAGCCAAAATCGAGTCACTCTGGCTGAGAGTCGCCAATGAGATACGTGCCTATCTTACGTTTCGCCAGAGCACCCAGATCGAGAACATCCACGACTACCTGGAATCCCTCAAGGGCAGTCAACAGGGGCTCGCAAAAATGGAGGAGCTGGAACTCGAGGTAGAGGAAGCACTGCTTGAGCTAGAGGCCGCAAGAGAGGCAATCGAAAGCCCGCTGCAGAGCCTGATCGGGTTACACAGCGGAGAACACTGGCGGCGTGATGTGCAGCTGATCCGCACCAAGGTCGCACCACTACAACAGCAGCTCGACTCCATCATTGAGGCACTGGTCAAATACAACAGCGACCAGATATCCCAAACCAGCCGAGAATGCTGTCTGCAAAACTCCGCCGCGGTCATCACCATGACCATAACCCTGATTCCTGGCGGCATCCTGATCAAGGGCGAATTCGTTTAAA
>AASF01001260.1 GCA_000168735.1 Candidatus Endoriftia persephone str. Hot96_1+Hot96_2
AAAGCCGCTATCTGCTGCCCGAACTGCTCTACTCCCGATCCGAACGTGTTCTTCAATAGTGCTTCGGATTCTGAGAACAATCTGTTGGCAGTCGTATCGTCAATCGACAATAACGAGCTGAGTCGCTCCAGTATTTTCTGTGCCTCCACAGGATTCGCCTCGGCCGATGGCTCTTGATCCATCTGCTCCGCTATGTGGGCCAGTGCATCGTGGAGATTAGTTTGGTCAATCATGACGGCATTCATGAGCCGGGTAGCCTCTTCACCGCCTCCCTTACCTTTAAGGCTGTGCAAATACTCTTCCAGCGCCCTGGCGGTTTCCTGCAGATGTGTCAGGCTCAAGGTGCCTGCTGCACCTTTGAGGGTATGAGCCAGATGCCGTGCTTCGTCGATCTTCCCGTCCGCGAAGTGTCCGCTCAGCTTGCGCATGTCTTCACCATGGGTAGTGTCGAGCTGGCGTAGCAGGCGCAGATAAGCCGTTGCGTCGCCACGTAGGTTGCGCAGTCCTGTCTGCGCGTCCAGCCCTTCGATAGCCGCAAGCTGCGCGCGCAAGACAGTATCCTCTGCCGTGACGGGAGTGGATGGGGCTGTTTCATAAGGGGGCGGAGTCAAATTATTTAAAGCTTGAATGTTTGCATTCGATTTTCCCGGCATAATTTGACTCCGAGGCCCGTCATTACACGCTTTGGCAGCCATTTGGCGATGGTCGAGAAGAGGCTTTCTGGATCGACCGGTTTGGCGATGAAATCGTTCATGCCGGCCTCCAGGCAGGCCTGGCGATCTTCTTCGAAGACATTGGCGGTCATCGCGCAGTGATAGGGAGCTGCCTGCTTTGCTGGCCATGGAGCGGATTACGCGTGTCGCCATCTCGTGCCAATANCCATACTCCGTGCATTCTGGATGTCCATCAGAACCAGGTCATAAGCGGTGGCGCGAACCATTGTCACTGCTTCCCGGCCATTTTCCGCCGTATCCACGGCCAACCCCGCGCCACTCAGCAACTCCATCGCCACTTCGCGGTTAATGGCATTGTCCTCGACCAGCAAGATGCGCGAACCAGCATGATAGGTGCGTAGTGCCGTCTCGGCGTCCGCCACCACCTCGGTGCAAGGTGCAGTCGGCTGGATGCCGTGGCCACGGCTAAGCCTGGCGGTGAACCAGAAGGTACTGCCCCGGCCCGGTTCACTCTTGTGCCCCCACCTCGCCGCCCATCAGCCGTGCCAGGTGCCGGTTGATGGCCAAACCTAGGCCGGTGCCGCCGTATCTACGCGTGGTGGAGGCATCGACCTGTTCAAAGGCTTCGAACAGACCGGACAGCTTGTCAGGCTCGATGCCGATGCCCGTGTCCTGCACCTCGAACCGCACCAGGATCTCATCACCTCGTTCTTCCAGCTTCTTTGCACGCATAAAGATCGTTCCCCGCTCGGTGAATTTGACAGCGTTGCCGGCGTAATTGAGTAAGGCTTGGCGAAGGCGGGTTGGGTCGCCCCGGAGCCAGTGCGGCACTGTGTTTCGATCCACTTCGATGGTCAATCCCTTCTCTATGGCCTGCTCTCTCAACAGCGACTGGATATGATCGAAGATCGCATCGCAGGTGGAAATCCGACTGATCCAGGGTCAGCTTTCCGGCCTCGATCTTGGAGATGTCCAGGATGTCATTGATGATGGAGAGCAGATGCCGGGCGGCGGCATCGATCTTGTTGAGCCCAGTTCCGATTGCTCAGGCGTCGGAACAGCGCGCTGCAGCAGATGGGTGAGCCCAAGGATGGCATTCATCGGGGTGCGGATCTCATGGCTCATGTTGGCAATGAAGGCGCTTTTGGCCTGGTTAGCGGCTTCCGCTCGTTGCCGTGCCTCGGCTAGCTGCGTGGTGCGTTCCACTACCAGTTCCTCGAGGTGATGGCGGTGCTTGTCCAGTTCTTGGCCCAGACGTTTCTTCTCGGTGATGTCTTCCTTGACCGCGACGTAGTGGGTGATCGTGCCGTCGGGCTGGCGCAGCGGTGCGATGTGGGCGAA
>AASF01001259.1 GCA_000168735.1 Candidatus Endoriftia persephone str. Hot96_1+Hot96_2
AATCGCCCTTGATCATCGATTTGCGCGAATGGCGGTCGATTTCAATCTGGCACGCGAAGTAAATTTCCTACATTGTAATCAGAAAGGTCCGCTTAATCTTTGACGTCCATCACCTGTAGATTGTGGGTCACAGGGTATGACCGATAATGCATCGGACACGAACAAGGATGTTCACCCTACAAACGACTTTTGGGGGCTTGAGCTAGCTTTGCTATGGTGAGCGTAAAATCCCCGCCACCGTCATCAAGGGAAGCGAATATGATATCGAAGCTCCATATTGGGGTTGAGAAATCAGTTTTGGCTGAGGGGGCTGTCATCCAAGATGACCGAATAGGAAGCGGGATTGCTCCCGCCATCCTCTCACACCATCGTACGTACGGTATCCGTATACGGCGGTTCATTCAAAACATTTGAGCCGATGGCCTTGATCCATCAGCGTTACTAGTCCAAGGGCGATCAACGAGCTTCTTTGAAAGCACCTGATTCAGGTGCAAAGCACCCGAATTCCGCCAAGAGCCACCCCCATTGGCAGCGCTCATCCAGTGCACGTATCTCAGATAATTCCAATCGCATTAGCATCCTCGCCCGCGAGTACTGGTGCTTCCATTGCCCCCAGAGGGTCTTTCTCAGATGACGCCGTGTCTAGCCGTCCAGTTTCTCGAAGACCCCTTTCACTCCCGTATGGCGGAAGTAATTGGCCCCAGCCCATGCGTTTCGGAGTCAGAGTCGCAATGCTCGTCCTGATGGAGCGGTCCTTGCTTGAACAGAAGAGCATTTTGAAGTTAACCTTAAGCCGTTGAATCAGTTTATTGGCCATTTTTAGGTGCACATTTAGTTTCAGGACACTTCGTTCAGCCCGGGTAGCGGCTGTCTGAGATTGATCGCCATCATCAAGGCCAGGATCACCCGGGCTTTCTTCACCCGCCAATCCATCGCCCAGCACACCACACGGCGAGAATACAGGTCGATCACGACGGCCAGGCAAACCCAACTCTCCCTGGGTCCACAGATACATAATATCCGTTCCCCAAACCTGACATGGTTGCGCTAACGATGAACTCAGCGCCTTCGGACCAGAGGCATATAGACTGAGCTACCGTAATAGGCGTCCACCATTCCAAGTTGTTCCGTCGATAGTCATCGCGGCACTGATGCCAGGCGCCAGGCGACTCAATCAGTTCGATGATC
>AASF01001258.1 GCA_000168735.1 Candidatus Endoriftia persephone str. Hot96_1+Hot96_2
GCCCTTGATCATGACAATGCATCAGGGGCTTGCAGTAGTTGCCATAATGGGGGCGCTAGCAACAGGCAAGCAGAGTTCACATGTGCCAACCATAGCCGAATGTGATCGCTGCCATCTCTCCAATACTTCATGGAAGTCGCTGCGCTTCGATCATGCTGCCACCAATGGTTCTTGCAGTAGCTGTCACAATGGAGTCCAGGCAACAGGCAAGCATGTGAGTCATGTACAGACCAGTGCTCAGTGCGATAGCTGCCATCTTTCGACCGGCAGCTGGGCAAAGCGTTCGTTTCGATCACTCCAACGTAACCGGCAGTTGTGCCAGCTGCACATAACAGCACGACAGCGACAGGTAAACATGCTAGCCATATCCAAACTACCGCCGCTTGTGATAGTTGCCACAATACGGTCTCCTGGCAAGTTGGCTCTTTTGGCCATGAGGGAGTCACCGGAACTTGCAGCAGTTGCCATAATGGTTCTACTGCAACTGGGAAATCGGCCACTCATGTGGCGACCACTGGCACAGTGGCGATAGCTGCCATATTTCCACCAGAGTATGGAACAATGTGCGGTTTGATC
>AASF01001257.1 GCA_000168735.1 Candidatus Endoriftia persephone str. Hot96_1+Hot96_2
GATCAAGGCCCCCTACCTGATTCAGTCGGCTAACTTCATCGCCTGGCCACAAGTTCGACGTTCGTCTCCAAGGTGGAAGTACTGCGCGAGGCCGCAGAAGGTGCGGTGTTCCTGCTCAACAGCCCCTTACAGCCCGGGACGAGGTTTGGGAAAAATTACCCAGACCAGTGCAGCAGATCCTAATCGACCGACAGATCGCCCTGGTATGTGATCGACGCCTCCACCGGTAGCCCGAGAGGCGGGCATGGGGCGGCGCATTCAACACCCGTGCATCGCAGACCTCGCTTCTTCGCCCTCTCTGGGGTGCTGCCGAGGGACGAGGCGATCGCACAGATCAAACAGGCGATCGAGAAAAGCTACTTCACCAAAGGCAAGGCGGTGATCGAGCAAAACTTCAAGGCGGTAGACGCCGCTCTCGATCATCTGCACAAGGTCGACTACCCCGATCAAGTCAGCAGCCAGCGCGAGCTCGATCCAGTGGTACCGCCCCAGGCCCCTGAGTTCGTACAGGAGGTCACCGCACCGATGCTGCTCGGCCGCGGTGATGAGCTACCGGTGAGCAAACTGCCGGTGGACGGCACCTACCCCAGCGGTACCACCCAGTGGGAGAAGCGCAACATCTCCGACTTCATCCCGGTGTGGGAGCCCGATATCTGCATCCAGTGCGGCAACTGCAGCTTCGTCTGCCCGCACAGCGTAATCCGCTCCAAGTTCTACCATGAGAAGAAGCTGGCGGACGCGCCCGACTCCTTCCCCTCGGCCCGGATCAGCGCCCGCGGCTTTCCCGAGACCCGCTACACCCTGCAGATCTATCTAGAGGACTGCACCGGCTGCGGCCTCTGCGTCGAGGCCTGCCCCGCGTACGACTTCGAAGATAAAACCACCAAAGCGATCAACATGAAGCCGAAAGCGCCGGTGTTCGAGGCGGGCAAGACCAATGTGGGATTCTTCGAGAGCCTGCCGGTCAACGACCGCGCCAAGGTCGACTTCTCCTCGGTGCGCGGCGCGCAGTTTCTGGAGCCGCTGTTCGAGTTCTCCGGCGCCTGCTCCGGCTGCGGCGAGACCCCCTACGTGCGGCTCGCCACCCAGCTATTTGGCGACCGCCTGCTGGTGGCCAACGCCACCGGCTGCTGCCTCGATCTAGCGGCGGCAACCTGCCCACCACGCCCTGGACCACCAATCCGGATGGGCGCGGCCCGGCCTGGAACAACTCCCTGTTCGGAGGACAACGCCGAGTTCGGCCTCGGCATGCGGGTGGCCATCGACAAGCAGGCGGAACAAGCTCGGGAGCTGCTACAGACCCTACGCGGCGAGATCGGCGACAAACTGGTGGACGGCCTGCTAGGTGCCGACCAGCACAGCGAGGCGGGGATCTTCGAGCAGCGCGACCGGGTCAAGGCGTTGAAGGAGAAACTGAAGCGTATCGACAAGCGGGAGGCCCGCAGTCTAGAGGGGATCGCCGACACCCTGGTGAAAAAGAGCGTCTGGCTGGTGGGCGGTGACGGCTGGGCCTACGACATCGGCTACGGCGGTCTCGACCATGTGCTCTCCACCGGACGCAACGTCAACATCCTGCTGCTCGATACCGAGGTCTACTCCAACACCGGCGGCCAGAACTCCAAGGGCAACCCACTGGGCGCGGTGGCCAAGTTCTCCGCCGGCGGCAAGGC
>AASF01001256.1 GCA_000168735.1 Candidatus Endoriftia persephone str. Hot96_1+Hot96_2
CCCTTTTCATCGGATTGATATGGATCCCTCTATCATCCTGGTTTGCAGAGCCATAATCGGAGCGGCGGTGCGACGTAACCTGGGTTGCCGTAGAGAGACTGGGGTTGCCCACCGATCGGTTGCTGATAACTGTTGTAGGGGGCGTTGCTGGCGCCGGGAGCACTGTAGTATCCGCCTGGTGCAGTGTAATTAATCGTCTGCTATCGCAGAGTTGAGGCCGATCAGGCCGCAGCAAGGCGAACAACAACAGCGTTTGTTTCATCTTCTACTCCTTGTAAAAACATTGAGCGGGTTGTACTCAGGCTAGGCTTACTATAAGCGCCAGTTGTGGGTGGTGCAAAGTCACTGCAGGACTGTATAGGCCGTTTAGGCAAGCCGCAGAATGTATCGGCAGGGTCCTCCTGTCGGTTTAAAAAATAGATCTGAAATGGAGTCGTGATGGAGTTGCCGCCACTGGTATCTGGGCGCATTGAGAAGCGTTACAAACGGTTTCTGGCCGACGTGGAGTTGGAGGATGGTCGGCAGGTAATCGCACACTGCCCCAATACCGGTAGCATGCTGGGGTGTTGGCGGCCAGGTGCCTGCAGTACAGTTGAGCCATAGTGACAACCCGCGGCGCAAACTGGAGTGGACCCTGGAGCGGGTCGAGATGGGGGGTGGCTGGATCGGTGTGCATACCGGGCGGACCAATCCGGTGATTGAGGAGGCGGTCAGGGCCGGTCTGATCGACTCCCTTGCCGGTTACGCAAGAGTGGAGCGGGAGCGTGTTTTCGAGGTTCCAGGAGAGCCCCGCTCCCGTTTCGATTTATTCCTCGCGCAGGGTCCGCGGGCGGATGCCTGGGTTGAGGTGCAGAATGTCACCCTGTTGGAGGGGGCGTCGCTTCTGTTTCCGGATGCAGTGACCGAGCGTGGCCGAAAACACCTGCGGATGCTGGCAGAGGCCTGTCGGCGGGGATACCGTGGCGTCATGGTGTATGCCATCAACCGGCCGGAAGGGACCGTTTTTTCACCCGCCGAGCAGATCGATCCGAACTATGCAGAAACCCTGCGCAGAGTGGTTGCTGAGGCTGGGGTAGAGTTGGTTGCGGTACGTATCGCACATGGAGTGCAGAGCATGTCTGTGGCAGAGGCCGTGCCGATCGTCCTTTAGTAGCCGCCGGAACTGAGGTCGAGGCCAAGCGGCAAGGCCTGGAGTAGTCGGACCTCGGTGCGGATTTCGCCGCTCTCCAGCAGCACCATGGCCCGATAGCCTGGAGGCTTGCTGTCAATGCCAAACTTGTCTTGACCAGCGATGAACTGGATGCAGGTGGAGGGGGTGCCAATGAGCCGTATACCGCGATGTTTCGTATCAAACTCCTGATGGATGTGGCCAAACAGTACGGCGCGGACCTGTGAATGTTGCTCCAGCAGATGGAAAAGCGGCTCCGGGTTGACCAGCGCCATGGTATCCATCCAGGCACTGCCTACTGGCACCGGATGGTGGTGCATGGTGATCAAGGTGTGGTGTTTGGGATGGCGGTTGAGGGTCTCACTCAGCAGTTCAAGTTGGGCATCGTCCAGGTGTCCGCCTGGTTTGCCCGGGATGGTGGAGTCGAGAAAGATGATCGACCAGTTCCCACGCTGGAGGCTGGGCAGGCAGTAGAGAGGAGGCCTGTTCAGGTGTTCCTGCATCACCTTCGGAACGTCATGATTGCCCGGTAGACAGTAGACCGGGCAGCCAAAGGCCGACAGGCGCTCTGCGATGCGCTGATAGCCGGCTGCCGAGGCATCGTGAACCAAGTCTCCGGTGGCCAGCAGCAGATCGGGCGTGCTGAGCTGCTGCCGTGCAAGTGCGATGACCTGGTCGAGGCTGTCTTGCGTGTTGATACCAACCAAGCATCGATCCTGATCTGCATAAATATGGCTGTCACTCAGCTGGAGTAGCGTGATTGCGCCATCGGGCAGGTCGTCGAACAGCTTGCTATCATTCGTGGGCTCGGTACCCATAACTATCAGTTTTTTGTCCCCCGCAAGAGCGTCTGCTGGTTTTGTTTTAGACGCTTGTTCAGCAAAATATGAATTATAGTAGTCTAAAAAAACTTTGCGAAACAACGTAGTTAAACGCGAAATGAAGATTCCATGTAGTAAATTCTGTTTTTCAAGTGGATCGCTACAAAGTCTGTGATC